>JAEXAZ010000020.1 GCA_023394255.1 Bacillota bacterium
GCCCGTATCGCCCATGAACACCTTTGCGGGATAAAAGTTCCACACCAGAAATCCCAGGCAGCCGCCAGCCAGCGCGCACGCCATCAGGCCGGTCTGCGCAAAGCGGAGAATTCCCACGATGATGAGAAAGGTCAGCGCATAGACAAAGGTAACCGAAGAAGCCAGGCCGTCAATCCCGTCGGTGAGATTGACGGCGTTGGCAAACCCCGTAATGATGATCATCGCAAGCACGTAATAAAGCAGTCCCAGCCTCAGCTGTCCGAAAAACGGGACGGTAATCTCCGTCGAGATATCGCCGGAAAGATACAGCATGGTGAGATAAAACACGCCGACCACCAGCTGCATCAGGTATTTCTGCCGGGCAGTCAAACCCATGTTGCGTTTCCTGACCACTTTAATATAGTCATCCAGAAACCCGATTGCCGCGAACGCAAGCGCCATGGCCATTCCGGCAAACAGCCGGAGGTTACTGCGCGTGTCCGCAAGCAACCCGGGATTCGTCACGGCGAGGGTCGCATAGCCGGTCACAACAGCTATTGTAACACCGATTATGAACATTATCCCTCCCATGGTAGGAGTTCCCTGTTTCTTTTTATGCCAGGCCGGACCGATGTCCAAAATCGTCTGGCCGAACTTCAGCCGGTGCAGATACGGGATCATCACGATGCCCAGCAGGGCGGTGACACCGAAAGAGACCAGCGTTGTCAGCAAAAATGCCATGTTGTCCATTGATTTTTTCTCTCCTCATTGGCGACATATCACTTGGAATCCGGCAAAACAGGCGCCTTTCAGCGCGCGTTTGCATAGAGGCTTTGCAGGACTTCCTCCAGCCGCATGCCGCGGCTGGCCTTGAACCAGACGACATCGCCCGGCCGCAGATACGCTTTCAGCGCGGCCGCGAGCGCATCCTTGTCCTGATACAGTTCCGATTCCCCGCCGGCGTCAATTGCCCCCTGTTTATAATATCGTGCCATTTTCCCATAAGCAAAGAGGAAATCTGCGTCATTTTTAATGGCAAACGCTCCCACCTCTCTGTGCGCCTGCGGAGCAATCTCCCCAAGCTCAAACATATCGCCCAAAACAGCGACGCGCCTGCCGCCGCACGGATAGGCGGAAAGCGTGGATAAAGCGGCTTTCATCGAGTCGGGGGAGGCGTTGTAGCAGTCTTCCACCACCGTATAGCCGCAGAACGGGACAATTTTCTGGCGCATGCCGGACGGCACATAATTTTTCAATGCGCCGGCGCACGTTTCGAGCGGAATGCCCAGAACGGTCCCGACCGCGCAGGCGGCCAGGGCGTTGAGCACATTATGCCTGCCCACGCAGGGAATCGAAACAGGCGTCCGGTTGCTGTTATAGCACAAGATGAATGAAGTTTCTGTCACATTTTCGCGAATGTCCTTTGCAAGAAACGCGCAGTCCGGATTTTCGATGCCGTAAAGCAGCACGTTCAGGCGGGGAATCCTGACCGCTTTCAGCAGGTCGTTGTCCCCGCACAAAATCAGCGGGGCACCGTCCGGCAGAGCGCCGGCAAGCTCCAGCTTTGCCTTCAGGATATTTTCGCGCGAGCCGAGGCGCTCGATATGGGACACGCCGATGTTGGTGATGACCCCGGCCTGCGGCTGCGCGACCGCGGCAAGCGCGGCAATTTCGCCGAGCCCCTGCATCCCCATCTCAATCACCGCCGCTTCATAGGACGGGTCGAGCCGGAACAGGGTTTTGGGCAGGCCGATTTCGTTATTGAGATTGCCCTCCGTTTTCAGCGTGCGGAATGTGGATGAAACCACTTCCGCGATCATATCCTTCGTTGTGGTTTTGCCGACGCTTCCCGTGATCCCGACGCAGTGAATCTGAAACCTGGAACGGTAGAGCCGCCCGATTGCCATCAGCGCGTCCTGCGTATTCTTTACATAAAGCACATTCTCCGACCCGTAATCCCGGTGCTCATGGGCAACCGCAAAGGCGGCGCCGTTTTTCAGCGCGTCCGCCAGATAATCATGACCGTTGAACCGTTCTCCCGCAAGCGCCACAAACAGGCATCCCCGCGGAATGTTTCTGGAATCGGTCGAAAGTTCGATAATTTCACCCGTAAAGCTGCCGGAAGCGCCGACAGCCCGCGCGATTTCTGCCATCGTTAGTTTTTCCATGGGTTCCTCCAACTGCGGTTTCCCGCTTTACTGCTCGTGGCTCATGCGCGACAGGATTTCCGCAACCACTTTTTTCTCATCGAAACAGATGGTTTCTCCCCGCAGCACCTGATAGTCCTCATGCCCTTTGCCGGCCAGAATCAGAATATCGCCCGGCTGGGCATGCGTCAGTCCCCACTCAATGGCGGTGTATCGGTCGGGAATCACCTGATACGGTGTGTCGGGATGCTCTTTAAGGCCCGGCATCGCGTCCTGAATAATCTGCAATTCGTCCTCATCCCGCGGGTTATCCGAAGTCAAAATCACGAAGTCGGACAGACGCGCCACGATCTCCGCCATGATCTTCCGTTTGCCGCGGTCGCGGTTACCCGCGCAGCCAAACAGGGTGACCACCCTGCCCTGCGCAAACTTGCGCATCGTCGTGATAATCTTTTCCAAACCGTCCGGGCTATGGGCGTAGTCCCGGATGACCGTGTAATCGGTATCGGTGGGCAGCACCTCGATGCGTCCCACGACGCCCTGACAGGTGTTCAGCCCCTGCGCGACCTCCTCGATCGTCAGGCCAAGCGTCAGGCAGGCGACTGC
>JAEXAZ010000078.1 GCA_023394255.1 Bacillota bacterium
TTTGCAAACTTCGCAGGGAACGTAAATATCAGGCAGAAAATGCATTTCAATGCGGACAATGCCGTCTCCCTCGCAGGCTTCGCAGCGGCCGCCTTTCACGTTAAAGGAGAACCTTCCGGATTTATAACCGCGCATTTTCGCATCGTTAGTCTGTGCAAAAATTTCCCGGATATCTGTAAAAACGCCGGTGTAGGTGGCGGGATTGGAACGCGGGGTGCGTCCGATCGGAGACTGGTCGATGTCAATTACCTTATCGATGTATTCAATCCCCTGCAGTTCGGCGTGTTTACCCGGTTTTACACGCGGGTTCGTCAGTTCCCTCGTCAGGCGCTTAAAGAGCACCTCATTAATCAGCGAACTCTTGCCGGAACCGGACACACCGGTTACGACAGTAAATACCCCAAGCGGGAATTCAGCGTCGACTTCCTTTAAATTATTCTCGGCCGCACCGATGATTTTTAAAGATTTCCCATTGCCTTTTCTGCGTATTTCAGGAATCTCAATTTTTTTTCTGCCAGACAGATACTGGCCCGTGATCGAGTGCTCACAGGCCTTGATGTCATCGATGGTTCCGGCACAGACAATTTCCCCGCCGTGAATGCCGGCGCCCGGGCCCACATCAACAATATAGTCCGCTGCGTACATGGTGTCCTCATCATGCTCCACTACAATCAGCGTATTCCCAAGGTCACGCAGCCGCTTCAAAGTCGCAATCAGTTTATCGTTGTCCCGCTGATGCAGCCCGATGGAAGGTTCGTCCAGAATATAAAGCACACCCATCAGCGAGGAACCGATTTGGGTAGCCAGCCGGATCCGCTGACTTTCTCCGCCGGAAAGCGTTCCGGCGGAACGCGCCAGCGTTAAGTATTCCAGCCCGACGCTTTGCAGGAACCCAAGGCGGTTACGGATTTCCTTGATAATCAAATCGGAAATCATCTGTTCACGAGAAGTCAGCTGCAGCCTGTCCAGAAAGTCCAAAGCCTGTACTACCGAAAGCCTGCAGAACTCGCTGATATTCAGCCCCCCGACGGTCACCGCCAGAACGGTTTTATTCAAACGGTCGCCATGGCAGACCGGGCACTCGACACTGTTCATCCATGTCGTGATTTCATCGCGCATCCAGCTGGAATTTGTTTCGCGGAAGCGGCGCTCCAGATTATTCACGATGCCCTCAAAGTCTGTAAAGTAAGAACCTTTACTGCTGCCCGTTTCCCGATAAAGCTGGATTTTTTCTCCCTTGGTTCCATAAAGAAGGATATCGACAATATTTCGGGGCAGTTGGGAAACCGGCACATCCAGCGAAAAATGGTAATGCCTGGCAAGCCCCTCGTAATACATCTGCGCAATTCCGCCTTCGGCATAATACCAGCCGGAAGCGCGAATGGCACCCTCACGGACCGTCAGGCGTTTATTGGGAATCACCAGATCAGGGTCAACCTTTAGAAATGTTCCAAGCCCGGTACATTTTTCACAAGCTCCGTAAGGCGCATTAAATGAAAACATCCGCGGGGTCAGTTCCTCAATGCTGATGTCGTGGTCCGGGCAGGCATAATTCTGGGAAAAATTCAGCTCCCCGTGTTCTTCCCCCGCGTCAATTACCACAAGGCCGCCCGAAAGGGATAACGCGGTTTCCAGCGAATCCGCAAGCCTGGAACGGATTTCCTCCTTAACAGCCAAACGGTCCACAATGATTTCAATGGTATGCTTTTTATTTTTTTCCAGCCTGATATCTTCCGACAAGTCATAAATGTTGCCGTCCACACGTACACGCACATAACCGGACCGGCGGGCGGCGTCAAATTCCTTGAGATGTTCCCCCTTGCGTCCGCGGACGGTAGGCGCGAGAACCTGAATCTTTGTCCCGGACGGCAGGGCCATAATCCTGTCCACCATCTGGTCAACAGTCTGCTGTTCAATCGGACGGCCGCAGACCGGGCAATGAGGAATCCCAATCCGGGCGTAAAGCAGACGCAGATAGTCATAAATTTCCGTCACGGTGCCGACTGTGGAACGCGGATTCTTGGAGGTTGTTTTCTGGTCGATGGAAATTGCGGGGGAAAGCCCCTCAATGCTGTCCACATCCGGTTTTTCCGACTGCCCAAGAAACTGGCGGGCGTAGCTGGACAGGCTTTCCACATAGCGCCGCTGCCCGTCCGCATAAATGGTATCAAAGGCTAATGAGCTTTTGCCGGAGCCCGAAAGCCCTGTAAAGACAATCAGCTTGTCACGCGGAATTTCCAGGCTTACATTCTTTAAATTGTGCTCACGCGCACCTTTAATGATAATTTTATCCAATGCCATTTTTGTACTCTTCCATTCAGTAGAATTATTTAGGGACTCTGCTGGGACGTTCATTTTCCGCTTTCAGTTTCGTAATTTTATCCCTGAGATAGGCGGCATGTTCAAATTCCAGTATCTTGGCGGCGTTTTTCATTTCCATCGTCAATTTTGCAATCAAAGCCTCCCTCTCTTTAAAAGACATCTTTTTGCCGCTCTTTTTACGGTCTCCGTTTTCGTTTTTTGCGGAAATTTCAAGAATATCACGAACATCTTTTTTAATGGTCTGCGGGATAATTCCATGCTCTTTGTTATAGGCGATCTGTATTTCGCGCCGACGATAGGTCTCTCTGATTGCGTGTTCCATGGAATCCGTTACGTTGTCGGCATACATGATGACCTTGCCTTTTGCGTTTCGGGCCGCCCGGCCTATCGTCTGCACCAGTGAGGTTTCGCTGCGCAGGAACCCTTCTTTGTCCGCGTCCAGTATCGCGACCATAGAAACTTCCGGAATATCAAGCCCCTCGCGCAGCAGGTTGATGCCAACCAGCACATCAAACTCGCCGAGGCGCAGGTCGCGGATAATTTCCATCCGCTCGATCGTATCGATATCATGATGCATATAGCGGATGCGTACTCCCATATTTTCCAGGTAAGCCGTCAAATCCTCCGCCATTTTTTTGGTCAGTGTCGTTACAAGCGTGCGTTCCCCAACCTCCACCCGCAGGTTAATCTCCGACAGCAGATCATCAATCTGCCCTTCAACCGGCCGCACCTCAACTTCGGGGTCGACAAGGCCCGTCGGCCGGATGACCTGCTCCACGATCTGGGTGCTCTTTTCACGCTCAAGGTTTCCCGGGGTTGCGCTGACGAATACCGTCTGATTGAGTTTCCCGTAAAACTCGTCGAAATTCAGCGGACGGTTGTCAAAAGCGGACGGAAGCCGGAAGCCAAAATCAATCAGGCTCTTTTTCCGCGCCTGATCACCGCCATACATGCCGCGCACCTGCGGGAGCGTAACGTGGGACTCATCCACAAACAGCAAAAAATCCTTCGGGAAATAATCGAGAAGCGTGTAAGGGGTACTGCCGGGGGCACGTCCGGAAATGACGCGGGAGTAGTTTTCGATTCCCTTGCAAAAACCGATTTCCTGCAGCATTTCAATATCATAGTTGGTGCGTTCCGCGATGCGCTGCGCCTCAATCAGTTTGCCTTCCCGCTGAAAATATGCGACCCGTTCGTCGCATTCTTTTCGAATATCGTCTATGGCGGCATTCATTTTGTCCCGCGGCACGATATAATGCGACGCAGGATAAATCGCCACATGGGTCACCACATTCTTGACTTCGCCGGTCAAAGTATTGATTTCGCTGATACGGTCGATTTCATCCCCAAAGAATTCGATACGCACCGCCGTATCGCCCGAATAAACCGGGAAAACTTCCACCACGTCGCCGCGCACACGAAATTTATTGCGTACAAAATTGATATCGTTGCGCTCATACTGGATTTCCACCAGTTTTTTGATCAGCTCATCACGGTCCCTTGTCTGCCCTGTCCGCAGGGAAATGACCATATTTTTATAATCGATCGGGTCTCCCAGCGTGTAGATGCACGATACGCTGGCAACGATGATGACGTCGCGCCGCTCCCCTAAAGCCGCTGTGGCCGAATGCCTTAACTTTTCTATTTCATCATTGATCGCCGAATCCTTTTCAATATAGGTGTCGGTGTGGGCAATATAAGCTTCCGGCTGGTAGTAATCATAGTAACTGACAAAATACTCCACGGCATTATCCGGAAAAAACTCCTTGAATTCCGAACAAAGCTGCGCCGCCAACGTTTTATTGTGCGCAAGCACCAGGGTCGGGCGGTTCACCCGCTCAATCACATTGGCCATCGTAAAAGTCTTTCCTGAACCTGTCACGCCAAGAAGCGTCTGCTCGCGAGCACCCGAAAGAATCCCGTCCACCAGCCGGTCGATCGCATCCGGCTGGTCACCGGTGGGTTTATAACTGGAACGAAGTAAAAACTGATCGGGCACTCGTTACGCCTCCCTCTTCTCACAGATCTGATCACCGCCATTGTATTGTCTTAGTTATTTTACCACTGAATGGACAATTAGTAAATGCAATTTCAGAAAAAAATCGAACAAATGTTTGAAAATTAGCCGCAAACTTTTGTTCACAAGGCATGATATTGACTATTCATTGGGAAAGCTGTATGATAAAAAGAAGTGTAATATGAATGATCAATAAGATTATCCTGCAAAATTTCCCGGTTCTTCCGGGCTTCCCGTTATATGATTTGTTGAAAGGACGTGTCACATGATCAAACTCTATGATACCGGCGTTTATCTGGTAAACGGAACCGAAATCATTCCGGACAGCCATGAATCCCCGGCGCAGCTTGCCAATGCGGGCAAAACAGCGGATAAGCGCTCCGCCAAAAGGAATACGATTGCTTATTCCATTTTGTCTAAACACAACACTTCCGGCAATGAAAACCAGCTTCGGCTCCGCTACGATTCCCTGACTTCACATGACATTACCTATGTGGGGATTATTCAAACCGCGCGGGCAAGCGGCATGACAAAATTCCCGATGCCCTACGTTTTAACCAACTGCCACAATACTTTGTGCGCGGTCGGCGGCACCATCAATGAGGATGATCACATGTTTGCCCTTTCTGCCGCCAAAAAGTACGGCGGGATTTACGTCCCGCCCAATCTTGCGGTCATCCACTCCTTTAACCGTGAAATGATGGCGGGCTGCGGCAGAATGATTCTCGGTTCCGACAGTCACACGCGCTATGGCGCGCTGGGCACCATGGCGGTCGGCGAGGGCGGCGGCGAGCTCGCAAAGCAGCTGGTCGGCCGCACGTACGATATGTCCGCGCCTGAGGTCGTCGGTGTTTATCTGACAGGCAAACCGCAAAAGGGAGTCGGCCCCCACGACGTCGCGCTGGCCATTATCGGGGCGACCTATCAAAACGGCTATGTCAAAAACAAAGTGATGGAATTTGTGGGAGACGGGATTGCAAATCTGCCGATCCAGTTCCGCAACGGCATTGACGTCATGACGACCGAAACCACCTGCTGGTCCTCCATCTGGTGCACAGACGGCGAAACCAGGGACTATTATTCCATTCACGGCCGGCCCGACGCTTTTCAGGAGCTGAAACCGGGCGATCTTGCCTATTATGACGGTATGATTTATGTGGATCTTTCCACGATCGAACCTTCTATCGCACTTCCCTTCCACCCCAGCAATGTTTATACCATTTCCGAGCTGAAAGCAAATGCGGCGGATATTCTGGCTAAGGCGGAAAAGGACTGTCTTGCGCAGCTGGGCAACAAAAATCTCTCCATGAATCTGCTCGGCAAGCTCAAAAACGGCGAAATTTATGTTGATCAGGGAATCGTCGCCGGATGCGCGGGAGGCACGTTTGATAATATCTGCGATGTTGCCGATATTCTCGACGGGTATTCGGTCGGCAACGGCAATTTTACAATGAGCGTTTATCCCGACAGCCAGCCCAACTATCTGGAACTGGTGCGCAACGGTTCGATTGCCCGGATTATGGCCTCCGGCGCTATCGTCCGCTCCGCGTTCTGCGGGCCTTGCTTCGGCGCGGGCGATACCCCTGCCAACGGGGAACTGTCCGTCCGCCACACCACCCGGAATTTCCCGAACCGCGAGGGCAGCAAACCCGGCGAAGGCCAGATTGCTTCCGTTGCCCTGATGGATGCCCGTTCTGTTGCCGCGACCGCAATTAACGGCGGACGTCTGACTGCGGCAACGGAATTGGATATGAACTTCTCTCATCCGAAATACTATTTCGATCAGGGAATCTATGAAAAACGTATTTATGACGGTACGGGCAAAGCGGAACCGGAGGCACAGCTGCAATTCGGCCCCAATATTAAGGATTGGCCGGTGATTCCATCGTTAACGGAGCATCTGCTGCTGAAAGTGGTATCTTTTATTACTGACCCTGTGACGACGACCGACGAACTGATTCCATCCGGCGAGACCTCCTCTTTCCGTTCCAACCCGCTGCGGCTGGCGGAATTCACCCTGAGCCGCAAAGACCCGCTGTATGTCGGCAACGCCAAGGCGGTCCAGACTTGGGAAATTGCCCGGGAAGGCGGCGATATGGCATCAGTCAGCGCGCAGCTTGCCGGCATTTATGAAAAGCTGAAGACGGTTCCCGGTATGGAATCTGTTGACCCTGCCGAGATCGGGATTGGAAGCACCATCTACGCGGTGCGCCCCGGCGACGGGTCGGCGCGCGAACAGGCCGCGTCCTGCCAGCGTGTTTTGGGCGCGTGGGCCAATCTGGCGCAGGAATACGCGACAAAGCGTTACCGCTCCAACCTGATCAACTGGGGAATGGTGCCTTTCCTCCTTGACGGAAACCCGGAATTTGCGAAAGACGATTATCTCTATATCCCCAATATCCGTACGGCAATTCTGGATGGCGCGGAATCCATCCCCGCCTACGTATTGGGCGATCAGGTCAAAACGATTATTCTTAGAATCGGGAACCTGACGGAGGATGAAAAGAATATTTTGGTTCACGGGTGCCTGATCAATTTCTACCGTTCTGAATTGTAATCCTTATCTTATAACAAAAGGGGCGCGCTGTGCATGCAC
>JAEXAZ010000239.1 GCA_023394255.1 Bacillota bacterium
CCATACAGCATAGACGAACTGGAAGAACGCATGCAGTCCGTCATGGATGAATACGCCGGCGGAATCGGTTCCCATTACCGCTTTTCGGCAGAATCGCTTGACATTGCCGCCGGTAAAATCCGTGAGCTGGAACGGCAGTCCGGCCTGCTGTCTGCTTCGGAGCCTCAGGAATTGGTCTACATTCTGGAACTGCGGGAACGCCTTACGCTCTGCAAATCGGTGATCGCCCATCTGGCCGCGCGTAAAGAGACCCGCTGGCATAGCTTCGCCGAGCGTACGGATTATCCGGAGAGCAGTGCCGAATGGAATCAATATGTTAATTCCCGGCTGGAAAACGGAAAGCTGAACATCCTATTCCGGCCGTTGGTGCGGAAAGGGGAAATCTATGAGCATTGAGATTTCCCGCGACGCCTGTATCGGCTGCGGGCTGTGTACTGAAGTTTGTCCCGGCACCCTGATCCGGCTGGACAATTGTGGAAAAGCCCGTATTCCCCGCCCGGAACGCTGCTGGGGCTGCGCCTCATGTGTGAAGGAATGCCCTGTACAGGCAATCGCCATGTTTTTGGGGAAAGACATAGGCGGCCTAGGCGGCAGACTCACCGTGCGGCGGGAAAATACCCTGCTTCACTGGAAAGTTGCAAAGCCGGACGGCGATATCAGGACCCTCACGGTAGACAGCCGCGATTCAAATAAGTATTAGGAGTAATTCTTATGTCACTGACACATTTGGATAAACTTGAGGCCGAAGCCATTTATATTTTTCGGGAAGTAGCCGCCGAATGCGAACGGCCGGTCATGCTTTATTCCATCGGTAAGGACTCATCGGTCATGCTTCATCTGGCCATGAAGGCCTTTTATCCCGAAAAGCCCCCGTTCCCGTTTCTGCATATCGACACAAGCTGGAAATTCCACGAGATGATCGAATTCCGGGACAGACGGGCAAAGGAACTGGGCATTCATATGCTGGTCTGTCGTAACGAAGACGCGATCGCCAAGGGGATTAATCCCTTCGATCATGGCGCGGCCTATACCGACATCATGAAAACACAGGCTCTGAGAGATGCGCTGACAAACTATCAATTCACAGCGGCCTTTGGAGGCGGGCGGCGTGACGAGGAGAAATCCCGCGCCAAAGAGAGGATTTTTTCTTTCCGCAATGAACACCACGCCTGGGACCCGAAAAATCAGCGTCCCGAAATGTGGAAGCTTTATAACACCCGAATCAACAAGGGGGAAAGTATCAGGGTATTCCCCATTTCCAACTGGACCGAAAAGGACATCTGGCAGTACATACGCCGCGAAAATATCGAAATTGTGCCGCTGTATTTTGCCGCCGAACGCCCTGTGGTATATCGGGACGGCAACATTATTATGGTGGACGATCACCGGATGCGCCTGCGGCCGGGCGAAAAGCCGGAGATGAAAAAAGTGCGTTTCCGCACTTTGGGATGTTATCCCCTTACCGGCGCAGTGGAGTCGGATGCAGATACACTGGACGCAGTGATCGCCGAGACGCTCGCGGCTGTTACCTCGGAGCGCACAAGCCGGGTAATTGACAACGAAGCGGCAGGAAGCATGGAGCGGCGAAAACGGGAGGGGTATTTCTAATGAGCAATGCGGAAAACGGACTGTTAAAATTCATTACCTGCGGCAGCGTGGATGACGGGAAGTCCACGCTGATCGGGCACATTCTGTATGATTCCAAGCTCCTGTACACAGACCAGGAGCAGGCGTTGATTCTGGACAGCCAAGTGGGCAGCCGGGGCGGCGAAATCGATTATTCCCTGCTTCTGGACGGCCTCATGGCGGAGCGCGAACAGGGAATCACCATCGACGTGGCCTACCGCTACTTCACCACGAACCGCCGCAGTTTCATTGTGGCGGATACTCCCGGCCACGAGGAATATACCCGGAACATGGCTGTCGGGGCATCTTTCGCCGATTTGGCGGTGATTTTGGTGGACGCCTCCCAGGGTGTGCTGGTGCAGACCCGGCGTCATGCCCGAATTTGCGCCCTGATGGGTATCCGGTATTTTGTGTTTGCGGTAAACAAAATGGACTTGATTGCATACGACCAGAAACGCTTTAACGAGATTTCCGGGGACATTGGAATCCTCTGCAAAACATTGGCGCTGGAAAACACAGTTATCATACCGGTCTCGGCCACTGAAGGCGATAACGTCACCATACATTCGGATAAAATGAACTGGTATCCGGGAGTGACATTACTGGAGCATCTGGAAACGGTAGACATTTCAGGCGGCGTGCCGGAGAGCGGCTTTTACATGCCGGTGCAGCGGGTCTGCCGCCCTGATCACAGCTTCCGCGGCTTTCAGGGACAGGTGGAAGCCGGGAAAGTTGCCGCCGGCGATACGCTGACCGCTCTGCCCAGCGGTGAGATCGCCATGGTCAGGTCCATCCACATTGCGGACAAAGAAGCGGAAAGCGCGGTGTCGGGGCAGCCTGTGACAATTCAGCTGGACCGTGAAGTGGATGTTTCGCGCGGTTGTGTACTGGAACGGAACGCCGGTCTGAAAACGGCGAAATCCTTCTCGTCTACCCTTCTCTGGATGGACGATCAGAAGCTGATTCCCGGCAGGGGTTACTGGGTCAAGCTGGCGACAAAACTGATCCCGGCCATCGTGACGGGAATCCGCCATAAAGTGGATGTCAACAGCGGCGCGCTGCTTGCCGCCGACTCCATAACAAAAAACGAAATCGTCCGGTGCGAACTTGTGCTTTCCGAACCGGCGGTACTGGACGAATTCCGCCTGCACAAAGCTCTGGGCGGGCTGATTCTGATTGATCGGATAAGCCATTCCACAGCGGCCTGCGGTATTGTCGAGTCCATAGGGGAGCAAAAGCAGGAGGGCGTTTTCCTGCGCGATGGCTCCGGTAAACTGAAAATCAACCTTTTTGACCGTTTCTATTATCATCCGGATATCCACACTATTTTACGCCACAGCCCTTCACCGGTTACCTATGCAAAAGGGGATGCGCTGCCTCTGCAGAGCGAAAATTTTCACTATCCTCCTAATTTTGACCTGGAGTCTGATGCAGGCTTTGCCAACATCCGCGACGATGTTTTTATCGGATTTGGCTTGCGTGAGTCCGGCTTTCCCCTATTGGATCTAAACGGCATCGAACTGGAAACGAATCCGCCGCGGGATTTTGGAAAGTTCCGCAAGGTGATGGTTTGGGAGAAAGATTATGAAATTTAACACGAAGCTTCTGCACGGCGGTTTTTCATCCGACCCGCGGGGCGCGACCCTGCCGCCGGTTTATCAGGTCTCCGCTTTTGCCCATGATTCCGCGGAAAAACTGGAAAAGGTGTTCGACGGCAAGGCGCCGGGCTTTGCTTACACACGCATCTCCAATCCTACGGTTTCAGCTTTCGAAAAAAGAATTTCGGTAATCGAGGGCGGCGTGGATGCAACAGCCTGCGCCTCCGGCATGGCGGCGGTCTCCATGGCGCTGCTGAACATTCTGCAAAACGGAGATGAACTCATTGCGGGGTGCGGGCTGTTCGGCGGTACGCTGGAACTGCTTGCAGATTTGGAATCCTTCGGCATCCGAACCCGCTTTATAGAGAATATGACGGCAAAGGAAATTGAGCGGTCAATTACGCCCGCCACCCGCGCCGTCTTTGCCGAACTGATCGGCAATCCCCGCCTGGATGTGGTAGATATCCGGGCGGCAGCTGCCGTGACGGCGGCTCACGGAATCCCGCTCATCATAGACAGCACCACCGCCACGCCGGCATTGATACGTCCGCTGGAGCATGGGGCAGATATTGTAGTTCATTCCTCCTCTAAATATATAAATGGAAGCGGGGATGCCGTCTCCGGCGTGATTGTGGACGGCGGAACCTTCCAGTGGAATTTTGAAAAATTCCCCACGCTGGCAAAATTCGCAACATTTGGCAAATTGGCGTATACAGCCCGGCTGCGGCAGGATATCTGGCGGAATTTCGGCTCCTGCCTTGCCCCGCAGAACGCCTACCTGAATTGTATCGGGATAGAGACTCTGGGCCTTCGCGTGAACCGGCTGTGTCAAAACGCACTTGAGCTGGCTGCGTTTTTGGAAAGGCAGCCGGCAATAACGGTGAATTACCCGGGCCTTGCGGGCAGCCCTTATCATTCTCTGATTGCCAGACAGATGGACGAAGGTATGGGCGGTGCGATTCTCACCCTTCGGACGGGTTCCAAGAAAAAAGCCTTTGCGCTGATCAATGCGCTGCAATATGCCCATATCGCCACCAACATCGGGGATGTCCGCACACTGGTGATTCATCCGGCCTCGACCATATACAACCACGCAACCGAGCCCCAGAAGCGAAGCGCGGGCGTATACGATGACCTCATCCGTGTCAGTGTGGGACTGGAGGACATTGAAGATTTGAAAGAAGACTTCGCGCAGGCAATTCATACTATGCAAGAAAGCGGTGATACATATGGCGGTTGATTATAAGGCCCTGAAAAATGGCGGATTTATGCGCCAGGTACAGAAAAACCATTTTTCCCTGCGGCTGAAAGTGGTGGGTGGAAATCTTACCGCGGAACAGCTTTTGACGATTGCCGGAATGAGCAAAAAATATGGCGACGGGCATGTGCATCTTACTTCCAGGCAGGGAGTTGAGATTCCATTCATCAAACTGGATGATGTGGAATCGGTCAAGCTGGAACTTGAATCGGGCGGTGTCGACACCGGCGTATGCGGGCCCCGCGTGCGTACGGTCACAGCCTGTCAGGGCAGCAAAATCTGTCCCTCGGGCTGCATTGACACCTATGCGCTGGCAGAGGAAATTTCCGACCGGTATTTCGGCCGCGAGCTGCCGCACAAATTTAAATTTGGGGTCACAGGCTGCATGAACAATTGCCTCAAGGCGGAGGAAAATGACCTGGGCATTAAAGGGGGCTATACGGTTGAGTGGGTCCGGGATGCCTGCACCCTCTGCGGCGTGTGCTCCAAAGCCTGCCGCGAAGGGGCCATTACCCAAACCGACAGTGAGATTTTGCTCGAGAAAGCCAAATGCAGCAACTGCGGCCGGTGTGCCAAATCCTGCCCTTTTGATGCGTGGAAAAGCGAACCGGGTTATCTTCTTTCCTTCGGCGGCACCTTCGGCAACATGGTTGCCAAAGGGAAACAGTTTTTACCTATTATACGCGATAAGGAAACGCTCTTCCGTGTAGCAGATGCGGCTTTGGCGTTTTTTGATCAGCATGCCAGGCCCAGTGAACGGTTCCGCGTGGCTATTGACCGGGCGGGCTGGGAGACTTTTCAGACGGAAATGGAGGCGGCGTATCGTGGCTGAATACAGCGTCGACGAAACAGTGGATATCACGGATGTGGTTTGCCCGGTAACCTTTGTAAAAGCAAAGGTCGCGCTGGAGGAACTGGAGGACGGGCAGATCCTGTCCATTCGTATGAATGACGGCGAGCCGGTGCAGAATGTACCCCGCAGTGTCAAGGAGGAAGGACATCAGATTCTGAAACTCACTGACAACGGGGACGGCACCTATGATCTCATAGTCCGAAAGGCGGGCGATTGAATGGCCGTTAAAATATCATCGGCGGAGGACTTTGAATCGGAGGTTTTAAAGAGCGCGGTGCCGGTTCTGGTGGACTTTTATTCCGACAGCTGCATTCCCTGTAAACGTATGGCTCCGACACTGGCGGAACTGGAGGAGGAATATGGCGGGCGGTTTAAGCTGTGCAAGGTGAATGTGAACGCCAATCCGGCCCTTCCGGAGCGGTACGGCATCCTCTCAGCCCCCACGCTGGTTTTCTTTTCCGGCGGGCTGGAACTATCGCGCAAAACCGGATTTATGGGCAAGATGCCTGTACGCGAACTTATGAATCAAATTTTGGAGGAATCGAAATGAAACTCACCGTAGCCGGGGCGCAAAAAGAGTACGCCGAGCCTTTAACCGTTGCTCAGTTAATTGAGCTGGAACAGGTTGAAACACCGGAATATGTCACCGTTTCAGTAAACGATGCATTCATTCCAAGCGGCACATTTGCTGAAACTGTTTTGCATGATGGGGACAGCGTAGAATTCCTGTACTTCATGGGCGGAGGTCGGTAATATGGCTTTTACCAATGAACAGCTGGAACGGTATTCCCGTCACATCATCCTTTCGGAAGTAGGCGTTAAGGGTCAAAAAAAGCTGTTAAACGCTAAGGTGCTGATTATCGGCGCTGGGGGCCTGGGCGCGCCCGCGGCGCTTTATCTGGCCGCCGCCGGAGTGGGTACCATCGGCATTGCAGACGCCGACGAGGTGGACCTTTCCAACCTTCAGCGGCAGGTCATCCATACCACGCCGGATTTGGGAAAGGCGAAAGTGCAGTCTGCCAGGGAAACAATGGAAGCGATTAATCCGGATATCACGGTGAATACCTATCGCACCTTTGTGGCGGCGGATAACATTATGGAGTTACTTGCGGAGTATGACTTTATCATTGACGGCACCGACAATTTCCCTGCAAAATTTCTGATCAACGACGCCTGTGTACTGGCCGGCAAGCCGTTTTCTCATGCCGGGATCATTCGCTTCAGGGGCCAGCTCATGACCTATGTGCCGGGGCAGGGTCCCTGCTATCGCTGTGTCTTCAAGGAGCCTCCGCCGCCGGACGCAGTGCCCACA
>JAEXAZ010000268.1 GCA_023394255.1 Bacillota bacterium
ACCACATGGGATGTAATCCCTCCCTGTTCCGTAATGAAACCGCGCAGATAGGTTTTATCGATTTTTACAGTATCCTCCGGGGTCAGATCCTCTGCCACCAGAAGAAACGGCTCCCGCAGTTCTTGAATCCGGGCCTGCGCATCTTCTATTCCATTCAGGCGGCGGATCAACTCATCACAAACATTGCAGATATCCTGTCCGCGCTCTTTCAGGTACGGGTCTTTCATTGCGGAAAACTTTTTGCTGACCTTTTGCTTTTCCTGCTCGATCGCGTAATCGATTGACAGATGGCTTTCGCGCACCGCCTGAATCGGCTTTTTGAAAAAGATTTCGTCGCGGGCAATGTCCTGATACGCTTTCAATATTTTCGCCGCATCCGACCCTGAACTGTCCAGCGCTTTCTGATAGAGCTTTTCCAGTTCCTCAGAATATTCCCGCTGAATCCCCCGGAATCGTTCTACTTCCCCTTCGCTGTCGGTCACTGTTTGTTTTTGGAAGACTGGCCGTTCCTTTTTCACAACTGCTGCCTGGTACAGCTCTTGGCCCCCTGCTCCTGCCAGACCGATATATTTTTCCATGCTCATCCCTCATTTCAAATTTGTTGATTTGCTTAATTCCTTCCACATGTCCCTTGTCGCTAAAATACCGGTAGATGCTTTCCAGAACAGCCCAGTGCGAATAGGAATTCTTAGTTGCCATTCCGATCAGGATTTTGACAGGCTTGCCATCTTCGCAAAGAAGTCCGTCGGTGTGATCCAGCGCTATGCAGATATCAATTTTCGGATTTGCGTCTCCCTGTAGCGGAAAGTGGATTAGCAAAACATCCTGCTGTATCCGATAGGTTTGGAGTTTTTTATTTTCCAGAAGATTCAGCATTCTCTGTTCCAGACGCTGGCTTGCCGCCCCGGAACGGAGCAGCTTGCTGCAATACCGGATGGTATCCCGCAGATCCGCGTGTTCCGGAAGCAGATAAATTTGATTTTGTTCAATTTTTTCATAAAATATATCGTTTGTGGCGCGTGTGCGTTCTCCCCGTTCCTTTTCCTCAAAATAGCGAAACAGGTTAAAATAGAGCTGGTCTGTTCTAATTTTGCTGTCCGCACTTTTTTGTGCCAACATAATAATCTCCTGAATCATTTTGTCGTACCGGGCAATGGATTTATCGCCTTTTAGAATTTCCATGATGCGCCGCTGCTTTTGTTCTGTAATAATTGGCCCGGTTTCAATAATCTTATTTCCCGCCTGTTCGTGAAAGCGTTCCTTTAGCGGTACCAGAGAAATCACCAGGGCATAATCCCCAAGCATCCACTCGCGCAGCTTTTCATAACTGATGACCCGCAGATCCAGGGAAAGCCCGAACATATCCTCCAGTTGGCCCTTCATCAGTTCCGCCACCGCCAGATTTTCCGCGCCGACAATCAGCACTTTCCGGCTGTCCGTATTTTCTTTGATTAAATATTTTTCTGAAAGGTTGCTGACAAAATAAACACACAAATAGGCCAGCTCATCCTCCGAGATTTCATTGACCGGCAGATTCATATGCGTCGCCCCAACCGCCTTGCGCGTAAAATCAAAAACATATGAATACATGGCTTTAATGTCTTTCACCAGCGGGTTTTTATCGGGGATTCCATATTTAATGCGGTAATACATCGGGCGGATATGATGGCTTAGCTGCCGCTGCAATCGTCCGCGATTGGGAAAAGACAGGCATGCGATACGCTCAAAGTTTAGAACCAGTTCCTCCGCAAACCCCGCAATAAAAGAATCTTCCTGCTCCTGCGATAGAAAATCCGTTGTCTGGATTCCTAAAAACAGAGTGGTTATATAATAGGTCTCCTGCATTGCTACCTCCACTCCGTGAATGCGGAGCTTTTGTAGGCTGAATTCCACGGACCGGAAGGAAAGACTTTTCATCAGAGCAAGCTGCTCGTCGCTGCTCAGTTGGATGATATTTTCCTTACAGCTCCGAATCCACGAGACCTGAATCATCAGTTTGATCAGAGCAATGTTGGAAAGGATATAGTCCCCATGAATATCCGTTTCATACTGTTTGATCAGGCATCGGCACAGTTCGTTGAAATCGATCTCGTTTTCATAGAGCCGCACCAGGCTCGTTTGCAGAAAATGGTTGATCTGCGTCTGCCCAGCAGGACTGGCCAGCAATTGAAACTGCTCCCCCAGCATTTTACGGATGGTCATTTCTTCGCCCAAAATTACATAACCGGATTTGGACGTGCTGTTCAGGGTGAGCCCCCATTGCTCCAGCTCTTCTCTGATTGCCCGGATATCGTTCAGAATCGTGTTTTTGCTGACTCCGGATTTCTTTATCAGTCGATTGATGGTAATTGGGCAGCTGGAAAGCGCAATAAATACAAGCTCCAGAGCACGTCTTTCCTCCACAGAAAAAAAATACTCTGCAACCTGCCTGAGCTGTTGTTCAAGCAATGCAACATCCGAGACTTCCAACCGGATCACATGGCCGGAGAGCACCACTCTGCCAAGCGAGCCCATTTTTAGCCAATCGTTGATTTTTTCCAGTTCATAATACATGGTTCGTTTACTCACGCTCAGTTTCTCCAGAAACCCCTCCGTGGATAAACCATTTTGTGCTGTCATGAGGAGCCGTAAAACATAAGTCTGTCTGCTGCTTAGTTCCATTGTCACCCTCCTGTTATATTGATAACGGCATTCATCTGGATGTCCGCAGAATCAATCGGGAAGATGATCCAGAAAATGCGCTACTTTTGTCCCTGCCGTCGTTTCATCCGGTCCTTCCACCAGTAAGGTCAATTTGGTCCCTTGATAAACCTCCCCGCTCAAAATACTGATAATGCTTTTCGCATTGATTTCTTCTCCCTCCTCTGTCGTCAAAAGTATTTCGCTTTCAAACTGGCTGCAAAATTCTACAAGCTCCGATGCAGGCCGTGCATGAAGCCCTGTTTTGTTTCGGATGGTAATTTTGTTTTGATACATCTGGTGCCCCACCTTTTTAGCAATGTTTGTTATTGTCTTTATTAACATTTTTTCATTTACATCATAATACTTATTGTTTAATTTGACCATTACCAATTTAGTTCATGGAACTCTGCCCGCTCTGTGCAACTAGTTGTTCTTTTCCCCGTGCGAGATACAATTCTTTGCGTAGAAACCGGGTTTTGGGCCGCTGATTTCACAAATAACAGAAAAATTTGGGGAAGAGATTATAAAATCTTTCGCAATCAGAACCCCACGCAAAGCGTGGGGTATGAACAACGGCCCCGTAGGAGCCATAATACCAGCCGCGCCCCAAAATGGGCGCATAAGGTGCATAATGAGTGACGCCAACCGCACGTTGGCGTCACTTTTTACTTTCTGATTTCACTGTCAGCCGGTATCTCCGGCGAGTCATCTTCGAGTTCCGGTAAATTTTTGAATGGGTCTTCGAACTCTTTAAAACTTAGTTGGTCTGCCATGATGTCTTCCGCTTCTTGATTTTTGATGTATGCTTGTACTGCTTTTTTGTTCGCACCTACGGTGCTCACGTAGTATTCTTTTGACCAAAATACCCTCCTACCATACTTGTACTTCATGTTCGCGTATCGCTCAAAGATGATAAGCGTGCTCTTCCCTTTCAGATATCCCATGAAATCTGACACTGCAAGTTTCGGCGGTATTGATACCAGCATGTGGATATGATCTGGCATTGCGTGTGCCTCGATAATCTCTACATGCTTAAAATCACAAAGCTGCCGCAGAATTTTCCCTATGTCTTTCCTTAATTGCCCATATATTATTTTGCGGCGGAATTTTGGTACAATTACGATGTGGTATTGACATTTCCACTTTGTATGCGATAGGCTTTTCTCGTCCATTGTTATGGATGAACCCCCTTTTGCTCCTTGTGCGGTTGGCGTTACCCGCATCTATTTTAGCAAAAGGAGGTTCTTTTTTTCCACATCAACGCTATCGCTAGTCTGTCCCACACGCAAAGCGTGTGCCTGTTTTATCTCTGAAGATGATGATTTTAAACCTGCCAAATTATTTTATCGAATGTGAAAATGCGGAATTCATTGTGATCCAGAGAACGTGCAAGGTCGATTGCCTGTTTTGCTTCCAAAGTCCGCCCCAAACCTAAGAGAGCATATGCTTTAAGGATATACCCTTCCATTTTATTAATCTTCACAATATCATATTCAAAGGGGGTCGGAGTTGGCGAGCCTACGCCAAAGTACATATATTTATCAGTATTGCAAAGAATCTGTTCCGCAGAATCCAACATTTCCTTCAGCACCTGCTGCGCTTCCGAAAAGCGAAACAATTTCTGCAGAGCAAGGGCCCGAAACATAGAAAGCTCCGAAACAACGGCTTTATACGCGCTGGCTTCCTCATAGGCTTTCTTTGCATCTTCTTTTCGATCCTGCGCTTCATACAGGCAACCCAAAAAATAGTAAATATGGGACTCCTGCGCAAAATAACTTTTTGCTTCCCCATATTTATGAGGGATTATTGTACCGTCCAGATAATCCTTTTCCGCACCTTCCTTATTTCCCGCCTGCGCCTTCTGCATTCCGGACAGTACATGCATCCATGCATGCTGGCGGGTCAGTTTCCCTTCTCCGCCCTCATAGATATGGAACGTCCTGCCAAGCGACATTCGGATCGCCGTCTCATAATCCTCCATCAGCGTATGTAAAATGATTTTATCCAGATAGCAATCGTCCCTGCGTTCCGTCAGTTCCGGGTATTTTTCATATAACGCAAGCCGCTCCCGAGGAATAATACCCGAATTTTTCAGCAGCTGCTGCAACTCATAAAGAAGGCGGGGGTCATTTGGCTTTAACGCCAAAGCTTTTTCCATGCAGATCCGTGCACCTTTGAAATCATGCCGTTTATCGAAATAAGCCAAAGCCAGATTCCGGTAAGCGTTCGCGAAGCCTGGATCGATCCTGATTGCCGCTTCCCACTGCTCTATGGCTTTATCATAACAGAAGCGATCATAAAAGAGGCATCCCAGATAATAATGCGCACGGGAGGCCTGCGGGTCCATTTTGCAAACCTCCGATAAGACCGCAATATCCTCAAGCCTGGATGGAAAACAAAGGCCTCTGCATTTATCCCCTTTGCGGTAACAAGCGGAGGGATCTTCCCCCATAAGGGACCGGCAATGGCCCTGATAATAATACGCCAGTGGATATTCCACATGGATAAAGTCCAGCACCGCCAAAGCATCCGCAACAAATCCGCTTCTCAAATAATCGCAAACCAAATCCAAATCGTTTTCCGGTTTGCATCCGAAAATCCGGTCTGTTTCTTCCTGAAGATCAGACGCAAGCTTTTTTTCCCCCAGCTGGGAAGCCGCAAATACCTGCTCTACCCTTGACCAAAGGTCCAATTTATCCAGATTTGAAGTGCTTTGCGACAGGGCAAACGCTTCCTGCGGTTTGCCAAGATTGCGCAGGATTGCGGCTTTCAGGTTCAAAGCCCTCAAGTGGCCGGCATTCGTCGCTAAAGACAATTCCAGCTTTTCTAGGGCGGCGGGAAATTCCCCGTTCAAAGCATCGATCGTTGCCAGCTCATAATAAGCGGCGCTCCGGTAGTCATAATTCCAAATTACCTTATTAAATAATTCGGCCGCCGTTTCAATATTTCCAAGATAACGCAGCGCTAACCCCTTTAAATAAAACGCTTCCGTATCAACCGGATGCATATTTCTGGAAACAAGGCGCTCAATCGCTTTGTCACAATAATTTATACAGTCCTCAAAGCGTCCGTCTTTTAATGAGAGACGGGCCATCGCCGTATTGCATCGGATTTCTCCGGGATCCCGTTTAAGCGCTTCCAGATAATAATCCCTCGCATCATAGGTATGATGCTTATATTGCTCCAAATGCAGCCCGTTGATAAACAATTCGTCCAGCGTCTCAATCTCGTTTGGCCGTACCGCTGGGGTTCTCGGCGTAACGGGAGCGCGCTCCCCGCGCTTGGGCTGCCGGTATGCAATCAATTGTTTCCCCTGTCCGTCAGTAACTGTTATTTTCAGGGTTTCCATTGACCATCCGTCTTCCATCCGGATCCGCCTTACATAGGGCGCCGCCGGATCAAAATCCGCCACTTCTTCCCAAACCGGCTCCCCGCAGTTAAAAAGAGCTATCCGTCCTTGAGGAAAGCTTCCGGTGGCGTGGAAACCGATCAGCAGATGGTCTCCCTGCGCCTCCATGTTAACCGCGCCGTCAATCGTCACGTTTTTGACATCCCCTATTTCCCTCACCGGATACCAATATTGCGTAAACGTCTTTGTTTCATATGGCATGATCCAGGTAAAATCCGGTTGGTTATCCGTGTAAGCACCCGTCATCAGCTCTACATAGGGGCCGTCCTCATCGGTCAGATTGGAGCACCACATATTCCCAAAATCCCCTTTTCCCCAATGGAACAGCTTTTTCCCGGGCACAACCGTATGATCCGCAAAAGCGACAATTCCTTTTTTCTTTTTTCTGTCATACCCTGCCACAAAATCCATGTCGGACTGGTCCTGTGAGATCATAAAAGAGGAATTGACGGAAATGGAATTATAGTCCGACAAGTCGGTACCTGTTCCGTAGTCATAGGGGCGGGCGGTTTGATAGATTCCTTTGGCAATCGGCCACCCGATAACGGCACGGCGGTCATGGTCATTCACCCATTCCGTATCGGGCGGAAAAATGATTTTATAGTTTTCATTGACCGGAACAGCCAGATTGGCCCACCACATGAAAGGCTGTATAAAAGGGGTTCGGTTATATAGCCGTACCTCGGCCTTGATATAGGAACGGCCTGGACAGAGGGTGATCCCGGCCATCCCTTTCATACGGTTTAAAGGTTCCACCTCTCCGATCCAGGCAATTTTTTCGCCGTTTCCCTTTTCTTCTATGGCCGCTTCCAATGGCATAAAGGTGGTTGGACGGTGATGCTGCGGCCAGTTGAACTCGATCCCTCCCGAGGCCCAGGGGCCGGCAAGACCAATCATTGCCGGTTTGATAACGGAATTATGATATATGAAGTCATACCGTCCGATCTTATCATATCCGCGTGAAATCTTCCCGCCGATTTCCGGCAGGACGGTCACCTGTAGGTATTCGTTTTCCAACACCACGGCATTATATTCTTTATCTTCTTTCTCTTCACTAAGCGAATCGGTAAAAGGAAGCGGATATAACCTGCCGGCGGCTCCCTGGTAAGGCTTTTTCTCAAAAAACATGGGGAGATCCATGGCCGGATGAGGGAAATACGTTGGGATTTTCTGCCTTTCATAGCGCGCCTGTACGGGATTTTCCTTTATCTGCGCACACATTTCATACACTCCATTTCTTTTTTATGTCGATTTTAGCATATCGCTTTGCGGCGCTGTCTTCAACACAAAATTTGGTCGGGATTTTCCGGGCAAAAATTATCTTGAGGAGTTTCCTTTTTAGCGGTATACTAACATGGACAAAGTTGTGGGGTGAGCGTAGATGACTGTTTTTCTGATGAGCGAGCCAGCTTTCGCAGGAACCTATTGGTGCCGCCAATACATAAACGGGATGAAATATGAATGCTCGCAAAACGGGCTTCACCTGGAAGAAATCACAGCTTCCTCCCTGCCAGGATTGAAAAAAAACGCCGCGGAGGAAAATATCCGGCCGCTGCTTTTATTGGCGGGGACTACCATTGCCTGGATTTTGCACACGGTTTCCAAACTAAGCGCCCAGGGGATCCATATTATTTCCGTTTCCCCGTTTCTTTCCCCTTTCTCGTCCGCATTATTCCGGATCAGCAACGTTTCCATGGATTACGCACGCACCGTTTGTTCCCTAAACGAATATTTTTATTCCTTTGGCAAAAGCAAAACGGCTCTTGTGGGGATCAACCCCAACTCTGCCGGGGATATTGCCAAGAGGGACGCTTTCCTGGAGTTCTGGCAGGCACGGGGCCGGGAATCGGCATCCGCCGTTTTTTGGAATTACGGGAATTTAGGAGACTGTTGCGAGTCCTTTTTTCAGAAAAGAAAAGAATTTAATTCCGTAATTTGTTCTAGCGATATTGTTGCGATCAAGCTTTCCTCTTTTTTAAAAGAAAGGATGGTTTCTATTCCCGGCGATATTGCCCTTGCGGCAATTGGGGATACCGTTTTAGGTGGGTTTATGCGCCCCGGGATTACCACTGTCGTATTAGACTGCAAAACAATTGGCCGGCAGGCTGTCAAGCTCTATATGATGCTCGCGAAAACGCAATCCCTCACTTCCCTTTCCGCAACCATATCCGGTACCATCCAGGTGCGCGAATCCACGGGGTTTGCGCCGGTGCCATCGAACATTCCGGCCGTTTTCCCGGAAATATCCTCGGTAGAACCGGTGGATTTCTATTCTGATACGGATGTTAAGGAAATTTTTCATCTTGAGGAGCTGATTTCCCATTGCGACCCGTTGGATTTTGATATTTTGAAAGGTATTTCTCAGCGTGCAAAGTACAGCAGCCTTTCCGAGCGGCTGCATAGCTCGGAAAATACGATCAAATATCGGGTCAAACGGATGATCAGTCTGGCTCACAAAGAAAACCGCGATGAACTGATCGCTTTATTAAAAGAATATCTGATCCCGGAAAATCTGTAGGCGCCTGTATCTTGCGGGCGTTCCTTT
>JAEXAZ010000126.1 GCA_023394255.1 Bacillota bacterium
AGCTTGTCAAAGCTTTCCCCCACTGTCCGCTCAGTCGGGGTAAATCCCGGACGTTCGGCATTCGTGGAGTCGGAAAGCAGCGCCAGAACACCGTGGCTGCCCAGTTCGCCGAATCGGGCCAAATCTATGATTCCACCGATAATCGGGGTATAGTCGATTTTAAAGTCGCCGGTCTGGATGATCACGCCGGCAGGTGTGTGGATCGCAAGCGATACGGCATCGGGGATGGAATGGTTGACCCGGATGAATTCCACTTCCATACAGCCCAATTTAAAGGTTTCTCCCGCGGCTATCTGCATCAGCTTGACTTTTCCGAAAAGGCCGTGCTCTTTGAGTTTGTTTGCAATCAGGCCTATCGTCAGTTTGGTCGCGTAAACCGGAACATTTACCTGCTTCAAAAAATAAGGCAGCGCGCCGATATGGTCTTCATGTCCATGCGTGATCACAATGCCGCGGAGTTTTTCGCGGTTTTTGACCACATACGCGAGGTCGGGCAGCACCAGGTCGACACCCAGCATCTGTTCGTCCGGGAACGTCATGCCGCAGTCCACCATAAACATGTCGTTCTGGCATTCGTACAGGGTTACGTTTTTTCCGACTTCGTTGAGTCCTCCCAGAGGGATAATCCTGACCGGAACCTTGCTCTGCTCTTTCTCTCTGGAACGCCCCTTCTTCGGATGCGTGTTTGCTTTAGGTGCCGGTTGTACGGTGCTTGCCGCCGGCGCCGGCTTTGCGGCAGCGGCCGGTACGCCCGTCTTTGCTGCGGCAGTTTTGGAAACCGCCTGCCTCTGGCCGTTGTTACCGGGCCGGCGGCCCCGCCGCTGCTGCGGTTTGGCAGCTTCCTGCTTCACTTGTTCCTGCACCGGCTTTTCCTGCTCGGCGGAAACCGCCGCCGGCTGCGCTTTCCGTGTCTGTTCCTTTTTCTTCTCGCGCTTAACCGGCGTTTCCTGCTGGTTTTTCGCAGCAGAAGATGCCCCGGACTGCCGCTGCTTTTTTTTCTGCGGTGCGGCGCGTTCCACAGAAGCACGCTTTTCCAGCAGATCAAGCCCCAGCCCAAGTTGTTCATCTGTCAGCTTCCCGCCGACTTTTTTTTCATCTGTCACAAATTATACCTCCATATATTGTGCAATTCATTATGTTCTTCACTAAAAATTTCATTTTAAGCAAACGTAAACAATTACCCATCCCTTTGTACTTTTTGCCGATCAAGAACAAAACGGGATAGGCGTGTGCTATTCAGTTAATCAATCAGAAAACAAGACTCCGTACCGACGCAAGCGGCACCAGCCGTCATTTTGACCGCGCGCTTTCAAAAAGCAGCTGCACGTTTTGTGGCGCAAAGCGCACAAAACCAAAAACCGAACACATCATCATTATTTATATTAACCGTTCCGCCGCTCATTGTCAAGTGAACTGTCAGGGCACCGTCCGGAATCCGCATAGAGCTCCTGCGCAGGCTCCCAGCCGGAAACCTCCGCCAAAGCGTGAAGCGGCGCGCGCTGAGCCGGGCATAGCAGCAGTACACTTTTCTTCGGATTTCTCACGCCGGAACCGTTCCCGCCCTGTCCCTCTTTTTGCGGATTTTTGCTCTCTGTGCCGTTTTTTCGCACCATGCCGCTTAATTCCGGCAGGGTAAGCCGCTGCCTGTGCAGGCAGTCCAAAAGCCGGATTGCGGTCATCAGGCCGTCACGCGCCGGCTGGCGCGCAACAGCCGGCCAATCTTTTTGCCCGGTATTTTCAGTTTGTGCCGGCAGCGCGCATCTATACATTCCCGGCCGGCAGCCATCCATGCCGCCGGCTGTTTTCGACTGCAGGAATTGATCGATTGCCCGTACCCGCTCGCTTTCCACTTTGAAATAGCCCTCGCAGATTTCCAAATCCGTGCCGTCGGCGGAAATGCGGAGCAGCACCCCTCCCGACAGGCTGCAGCCCAGCTTTTGCAGGGTTTCGTTCATCAGTTTTTCAATTGCTTGATTGGGGGAGACAGCCTGCGCGGATATGCCGGGAAGCCCTTCAAAAGCGAGGCGCAGCAGTTCCCCCCGATAGACCATGCCGATTCCGGACAGATCGACGCGCCCGCCAAATCCGTTCCAGGGGGCGTATGAAAACTCTTTTTGGGACAAAACAGAACGAAGGTTTTTCATCAGGAAACTGTCAAAGGGCTGGCTGTCGATTTCCAACATTTGGATCCGTCCGGTTTTTCCGCTGCTGATACGCACGCCGGGAACTGCGTTATGGCGGACGGCAAATTGGAACAGCGCCTGAAACGCGCAGCCAAAATCCAGCACATTCGTCCCCGCCGCGCGAACGCCGGCAATCAAGGCGTCGGCAAGTACGCGGGAGCTGCAAAACTCATCTGCCGCCACACCGATTGTCCGGCCGCGCAACATCGTTCCCAATGCGCATCCCGTTTGTACCGCGAACTCCGGAGTCAATTCCGTTCCGATCTCCCCGACGACCGTACTGTTATAATCCCTATCGGCGGGCGCCTCATCAGAAAAAGAGAACGCCGTTTGTACGGCCGATTTTGCCACCGCCCCTTTCATCAGCACGGCCCCCGACCTGACGGAAGCGCCGGCACAGACGATGCTGGACTGTATGCAGGCGCGTTCCCCCACAAAGCTGTGCGGAAGCAGCGTCCCCGTTTCCACCGCCGCGCCGGAGGCCACAGTGCATCCGTCGTCAAGAACGCTGCCGGCGCCGACAACGGCTCCCTCGCCGAGATATACGCCATCGCCGATAAAAACCGGCGCGGTCAATCTGTAATGCCCGGCGGGGCAGCGTCCGGCAATCAGGTTTCCCTGTTCGTCCCGTATTCCCCTGAGCCTGCATCCGGTTTTCCCGTCCAGCAGGTCTTTCTGTGCCTGCCGGTAGGAACTGAGGCTGTCGATACGCCTCCAATAGCCGCTGCCACTCCAAAACGCGGTCCTCATTCCGCTGTTAATCAACGTTTTAATAACGTCTCCCGTCAGGGGGTTTTTTCCGCTTTGCATGATATTCGCCGCGCGCGGGGATAACATATAGATACCGGAATCCCAAACATCCCGGTCCGGTTCGGCGCCGCTTGTCCCTGAACCGCTCGTCCCGCTCTTTCCGGGAACCGCGGCTGTAATATCCGCGTTGCTCCTCCGATGCGCTTCAGCCAATTCGGCCAGCGCAAAATCGCACAACAGCCTTCCGTCCATCACAAGTACCGGCTGTTCTTTTGCATCCTGAATACCGGCTTTTTTCTCTGGACATCCTATGCTTGTACAAAAGCGCAGGGAAATACCTGCAAAGCGCCGTTCCGGATACCGCTTTGCCGCCGCCTTAGGGTCGTCCAGCACAACCGTACATTCGTCAAAGCCGCAATCGGCAAGCTGCTCCAGAACATATTCCGCCAGCGGCCGGCCGCACAGCCGGATCATACAGCCCGGCGCTTCGCCGGCCAGCGATTGAAGCTGTTCGCCGATGTCGCCTGCGATCATGATCGCCTTCATATTCTATTCCTCCGCACATTGTTCCCATGATACTTCCGCACCGATTCCATTTATCGTAGTATTGCTCTCCCAAAACCATTTTATGCCGTTTTGTATCCTCAAAAAATTTCAGGAAAGGCTTGTAAAAAAGAGCAATATCGTATACAATAGATAGTTAATTTGGGAAGATAAGCAGGAGGAGCCTTATGCCTAAGCAAATCGAAGCGTTTACAGACGGCGCCTGTTCCGGGAACCCGGGCGCGGGCGGCTGGGGCGCAATTCTGCGTTTCGGCGGACATGAGAAGGAACTGTCGGGCGGCGAACCGATGACGACCAATAACCGCATGGAATTAATGGCCGTTATTATGGCGCTTTCCGCCCTGAAGGAACCCTGTGAGGTTCTGCTGACAACCGACTCCAGGTATGTTGTGGATTCTGTGGAAAAGGGCTGGGTATACGGCTGGCAGAAAAAGGGCTGGATGCGCGCACCGGGAGAACCGGCAAAAAATGTGGATTTATGGAAGCAGCTTCTCCCGCTCCTGCACACACATCATGTGAAATTTCATTGGGTGAAGGGGCATGCCGGGCATCCCGAAAATGAACGCTGTGACGCTTTGGCCGTTCATGCGATTGTGAAAATAAAAGAAAATTTATGAATTTTTTAATAAATTTTAAAAATCTATTGAAATTCATACCATTCAGGTATACAATAAGAGTGTTAAAAAGGCTGATATTGTATTAGTGAATTTCAGAACAGAATGGTGGTTTGGACATGAAAAGATTTGTATATGCCGATAACGCCGCAACCACGCAGATTTCGGATGAGGTTTTTTCGGCTATGGAGTATTGGCTGAAGGAAGGCTACGGCAACCCTTCCAGCATTTATGCAAAAGGCCGTGACGCGGGACATGCAATCGAAGACGCGCGCAAATCGGTTGCCGCCGCGCTGGGCGCGCAGCCTGCCGAAATCTTTTTCGTAGGCTGCGGCTCGGAAGCCGACAACTGGGCGATCAAGGGTACGGCGCACAAGCTGGCGGCCAAGGGGAAAAAGCACATCATTACGACGACCTTCGAGCATCACGCCGTTTTGCATACCTGCGCCGCGCTGGAAAAGGAAGGGTTCGAAATCACCTATCTGCCTGTGGATGAAAAGGGCCTGGTTACCGCGCGTCAGGTAGCGGACGCGATCCGTCCCGACACCGCGCTTGTTACCATCATGTACGCGAATAATGAGATCGGAACCATCCAGCCTATTCCGGAAATCGGAAAAGCCTGTCGTGAAAAGGGCGTCTGGTTCCACACCGATGCGGTTCAGGCGGTCGGAAATGTGCCGATCAATGTCGTGGAACAGCAGATCGATATGCTTTCCATGTCCGGACATAAGATCCACGCGCCCAAAGGGGTCGGCGTGCTTTATATCAAAAAAGGGATTGTCCTTCCCAACCTGATTGACGGCGGCGGGCAGGAACGCGGACGCCGCGCGGGCACCGAAAATGTCGCTTCCATCGTCGGGCTTGGGCGGGCGATTGAAATCGCATGCTCCAATTTGCCGGAGAAAAACGAGCGTGTACGCGCTATGCGCGACCGTATTATTGACGCGCTGCTGGAAATTCCTATGGCGCGGCTCAACGGCGACCGTGAGCACCGTCTCGCCGGAAACATCAATATTTCTTTCCCCGGCGTGGAAGGCGAAGCGCTGCTGCTGTCGCTGGACCTGCTGGGGATCTGCGCCTCCTCCGGTTCCGCCTGCACCTCCGGTTCCCTCGACCCGAGCCATGTTCTGCTTGCCATCGGGCTGAGCCACGAGGTTGCCCATGGTTCCCTCCGGATCAGCATCAACGACTGGACAACCGACGAGGACACCGATCACATCATTGCTTCCGTCCCGCCGACCATCGAAAAGCTCCGGAGCATGTCCCCCATGTGGGAACACATCATGAAGGGGGAACTGGTGCTGGCATAACCGGCCGGGTTTTAATTGACCACGATCATATTAAGATAGAAAGGGTGTATTCTATATGCTGTATTCTGATAAAGTATTGGACCATTTTGCCAATCCCCACAATGTTGGTGAAATCGAAAACGCAGACGGCGTCGGCGAGGTCGGCAACGCTAAATGCGGAGACATTATGAAAATGTACCTGAAAATTCAGGATGGCGTCATCATGGACGCAAAATTCAAAACGTTTGGCTGCGGTGCCGCAATCGCGACAAGTTCCATGGCGACCGATATGATCAAAGGGGCCTCGATTGAGGATGCCCTGAAAATCTCCAACAAAGCGGTGGTGGAAGCGCTGGACGGGCTGCCCGCTTCCAAGATTCACTGCTCGGTTTTGGCCGAACAGGCTGTCAAGTCCGCTTTAGCCGATTACTATCGCAAGAACGGAGTAGACCCTACTCCGATTGTAGGCGAGATTGGTGAATGCGACGCCTGTAACGTTCATTAAAGACATAAAAAACCGCGTCCATGCTTTTGGCATGGGCGCGGTTTTTTAATGCAAGCTTTCATTCTCCTGTCCATAAACCGCCGGAATGTCCCCCTTGCTGTTGCGCCACTGCTTTTTCAGCTGGTCGTAATAGACGCTGGTTCCCGCAACCAGGATTCCCTGCGTAATCGAAACGAACAGCCCCATTGCAATTTCCGGAAGATTGTGAAGCGGGGTTGTCGCCACTACATGGAGCGTTGCAAGCGCAATCCCCGAAATCCCCAAAATGGCGGGAATCCTGTAGTTCGGTATTCTTGACGCCTTTAATAGTTTCCCCATAAAATACAGAACAGGGATCAAAATAATCAGCTCGGGCCGGATAAAATCCTGATAATTCATCGAAATTCCTCCCTTGAAACTGTTATGCCGCCATAATGCGGTGTACCGTCCGCATATACTACTTTGTATATGCAGAAGGAGGGGTTGCGATGAAACGGGTTAAATTATTTTTTATGAATGCTCTTCTCCTTGCGGCGGGCACGGTTCTGATGCACTTTATCGGGGTTGCGTTCCAGGTCTATCTCGTCTCGAAAATCGGCTCGGCCGGCATCGGGCTGTACCAGCTGATGATGTCCGTCTATTTTCTGGCGGTCACTCTGGCTGTCTCGGGGATTAAATTTGCCGTGACAAGGCTGGTGGCCCTCGAACTTGCCGTAGACAACCGGGCAGGCGTCAAAAAAGCAATGCGGTGCTGCATTCTGTATGCCTTGATTTTTGGGACCGGCGCCGCATTTTTGCTTTATAACAGCGCAGAATTCATCAGTTACCGCTGGCTCAGCGCCGACGCGCTGCCTTCGCTTCGGCTGCTCGCCATCGGGCTTCCCACCGTGTCTCTTTCCTGCGTGATCAGCGGCTATTTTATCGCCGTGCGCGGCATCGTGAAAAATGTGTTGATTCAAATTTTTGAGCAGATGTCAAAAATTGCGTTTATCGTAGCCATTTTCACGCTGCTGATGCCGGAAGGGCTGAAATATGCCTGCCTCGCGATGGTCGCCGGCTCGGTGGCGGCGGAAGCGATTTCCTGCGGGGTCTCCTGTCTGCTTTATCTGCTGGACCGCCGCAAATACAGAACAGGCAAGGCCCCTCCGGCGGGCATGCCGCGCAAAATGCTCGGAATCGCGCTGCCGATCGCGTTCAGCGCATATGTGCGCGCCGCTCTGTCGATGGCGGAATCTTTACTGACCCCGTACGGCCTGAAAAAATCCGGGATTTCCACCGAATCTGCCCTGTCCGCATACGGGATCATCCGGGGGATGGTCATGCCGATCCTGCTTTTCCCCGCCTCGTTTCTTCACGCGGCCTCCGACCTGCTGATTCCGGAGCTGTCGGAATTCTATGCGCAGGGAAAGCGCAGAAGCATCCATTATACGGTCAGCAGGGCGCTTCAAATTACCGCGCTGTTCGCTATCGGAATGTCCGGGCTGCTTTATAGTTTTGCGGAGGAGTTTTCGCTGCTGATCTACCGCAGCAGCGAAACGGCCGAATGCATCCGGCTGCTGGCGCCGCTCGTCCCTTTTATTTACATAGACGAAACGGTGGACGGCATGCTGAAAGGCCTTGGCGAGCAGGTAAGCTCCATGCGCTACAATATCATCGACTCTTTCGTCGGCGTGGTCATGATTTGGTTTTTGCTGCCGAAATACGCCATCAAAGGTTACATTATCACCATTTTTGTCACGGAACTGTTGAATTTTGCGCTCAGCGCGGGGCGGCTGGTCGCGGTGACACAGCTGCGTGTCGATTTGATGAAACTCCTGGTCAAGCCTGTCTTTGGCATTGTCGGCGCTGTCTGCGCCTCCAGGGTGCTCTTCCGGCTGTTGGAATTCCCCTCCCGGCTGAATTTTTTTTCATTGTCTGCGCAGATCGTTTTGACACTGGTGATTTACGGGCTGTTCCTGATGCTCTCCGCCTGCATCACCCGAGAGGACTTCCGGTGGTTCCGGAATATCTTCAAATCATGAACTTCCTTTGCCGCACCCGGCTTTTACGCTTTGCAACGCACAACTTTTTTGTTATAATAAGTAAGGGGTGATATTTTGTCCAAAAAGAAAAGACGTTCACAGCCGACGCGGATGTCCGGCAACGCACCGGATAACCGTTCGTTTTTTAAAAAAATGGTCAGCCATTACGCGAATAACCCCGTTCTTTTTTTCGGCATCCTGGCCGCGGCGTTTTTGATTACGCTTGCCCTTACCCAGGGGGCATAAGCCGGAGAACGGCAGCTGTCTCTGAACATGAAAACCGGCGGGCATCTTTCCGGCTTTTTCGGAAAGATGCCCGCCGTTATTGTTTTTAAGAGGCCGCGCTCTGGCGGACGGCGAGTTCGCCGTTCTGCAGGACGACCTCCAGCCGGGTATTGGGCGCCAGATCGCTGGCAATCATCATTCGCGCCAGCAGCGTTTCCACTTTATGCTGCAGGAACCGTTTCAACGGGCGGGCGCCATACACGGGGTCATATCCCTGCTCCACGATATAGGCCTTTGCCTCCGGCGACAGGGTGAGCGACAGCTGCTTTTCGTTCAGACGCTTCTGCAGGTCCGCCATCAGCAGGCCGACGATACGGCTGATCTCCGCTTTGGACAGCGGCTTGTAGAACACAATCTCGTCCAGACGGTTGAGAAACTCCGGACGGAACTGCTGCTTGAGCAGGCTGTCCACGCTGTCCCGCGCTTCCTGCGTAATTTCGCCGCGTTCATTGATGCCGTCGAGTATATACGGCGAACCGAGATTGGAAGTCAGGATAATAATGGTGTTTTTGAAATCCACGGTTCTTCCCTGCGAGTCTGTAATCCGTCCGTCGTCCAGCACCTGCAGCAGCACATTGAATACGTCGGGATGCGCCTTTTCGATTTCATCGAACAGCACAACCGCGTAGGGCTTGCGCCGGACCGCTTCCGTCAGCTGGCCGCCTTCCTCATAGCCCACATAGCCCGGAGGCGCCCCGATCAGGCGGCTGACCGAGTATTTTTCCATATACTCGCTCATATCGACGCGCACAATATTTTTTTCATCATCGAACAGGGCCTGCGCCAGCGCTTTGGCGAGCTCGGTCTTGCCGACGCCCGTCGGCCCGAGGAACAGGAAGGAACCGATCGGGCGGTTGCGGTCCTGAATGCCCGCCCGCGAACGCAGGATGGCTTCCGCGACGCTTGTCACCGCCTCATCCTGGCCGATCACCCGCTGATGCAGGATAGATTCCATATTCAGCAGCTTTTCACGTTCGCTCTCCATCAGCCGCGCGACCGGGATTCCCGTCCAGCGGCAGATTATGCGCGCGATTTCTTCCTCGGTCACCTTGTCGCGCAGCAGGGTCGTCCCCTTTTCCGTCTCCGCAGCCAGTTTTTCTTCCGCTTCCAGCTGCTTTTGCAGCGCCGGCAGCCTGCCGTATTTCAGCTCCGCCGCCTTGTTCAGGTCGTAGCTGCGCTCCGCCTTTTCGATATCGGCGTTGACCTGCTCCAACTCCTCGCGCAGCTTCTGCACCTTCGAAATCGCATTTTTTTCATTTTCCCAGCGCGCTTTCATGCTTTTAAACTGTTCACGCATCTCGGCCAGCTCTTTCTGGATTTCTTTCAGATGTTCGCGGGAAAGCTGGTCGGTTTCCTTTTTCAGCGCCGCCTCCTCGATTTCATGCTGCATGATCCTGCGGGAAATTTCATCCATTTCGGTCGGCATGGAGTCCATTTCGGTGCGGATCATCGCGCACGCCTCGTC
>JAEXAZ010000335.1 GCA_023394255.1 Bacillota bacterium
AGGTCGGCTGCACGCTGGGTGAACTGCGTGGAATGTTTTTGGGGTTGTTCTTCGCGCCGACTGTAGTGGCTTCCGCGTTAAAAACCGCTGTTTTTGCCGCGGCGCTGTTTGAACGTCTGGGGTTTGAGGTTTTCCCGCACTGGGATGCTCCCCGGACCGACATCATTCAGGCGGTCAAGCTCGAGACGCCGCAGGGGTTGGAGGCCTTCTGTCAGGGGGTTCAGCGGGGAGCGCCGGTGGATGCGTTTGTCCGTCCGGAGCCGTGGGATATGCCCGGATACGATAGCAAGGTCATTATGGCGGCGGGGGCGTTTACGATGGGAGCTTCCATCGAGCTTTCCGCCGACGGGCCGATGCGTGCGCCGTATGCCGCGTGGATGCAGGGGGGGCTCACTTACCCCAGCGGTAAAACGGGTGTCATCCTTGCCGCGCAGGCGCTGCTGGAAGCGGGCATCATCGCCGGTTGACAACCCCTTCCCGGGATGTTATAATAACTGTTGTTTCTGCCGCCGGATGCGGCAGTTTTGCGGGCGTGGCGGAATGGCAGACGCGCCGGTCTTAGGAGCCGGTACTTCGGTGTAAGGGTTCAAGTCCCTTCGCCCGCTCCACAAAAGGCATACTTTTCTCTGACGGAAAAGTATGCCTTTTGTGGTATAGAGTATACGATGTTCCATATGACCGCTGATTGAGAATTTAACAGGGAGAACTCTATATGAATATCAAAACGGTGAAAACTGACAGCACGGAAATAGCGATTGTGAACAGCAATCAGATTTGCATTTCAGATGGGCAAACCGCACTGGATTTCATGATGTCTGTCAATTATGAAACCGGATGCCGTTCCATTGTGATCAATAAAGACGCTATTGCGGAGAATTTCTTTATTTTGAGCACGCGGATTGCCGGTGAAGTTCTGCAAAAATTTATTAATTACCGGTTCAGGCTTGCAATTGTCGGGGATTTTTCAAAATATACAAGTAAACCTCTGAAAGACTTTATATATGAAAGCAACAACGGAAAAGATATCTTCTTTGTAACTTCCGAAAATGATGCCGTTGAGAGACTGGACAGAGCATGAATTTCAATGACCCTGCCGGTTTGGCAGGGAGGTCATTCGCATAAAATCAGAGATTTTTTCCATGATTGCTTCAAAAAGGCGCTGCTTTCCGACAATCGATGACAGTGTCTTTTTTTATATGGGAAAACGTGATATGATAATTATAAAGGATGCCTTCTGTACGATGGCTGGGGACTTGCTGGGGGGATTGGATTTGAAAGGATTTTTGAGCACGTTTGCAATTTGCCTTGTTTTGTGCGTAATTGCGACGTTTTTGTTTGGTGAACTTCTGGTGAGCAATATTTGGGCGGATGTCGTTGCGATAGCATTTCTGCTGGCAGTATCGATTACTGTCTTCATGAATCAGGATTCCAGAATCGAAGAACTGGAGAAAAAGATACAGCAATTGCAAAGTGGAAAAGAATCATCCTCCGGGGAATAAACTCCTAGGCGTCCGAACAAGGGGAATAGATACAATGGAAAAATCCCAACAGATATCAGAATCTTTGCCGCTTGTAATTTTACTGACACTGTCCGGCGGATTCATGGATGCGTATTCCTATCTATGCCGGGAACATGTCTTCGCAAATGCCCAGACGGGAAATCTCCTGCTGTTTGGGGTCAACCTCTCAACGGGTAATTTTTCGTCTGCGCTGCGCTATTTTTTCCCTGTCCTGGCATTTGCCCTCGGCATCACTGCCGCGGAAATCATCAGAAACCGCTTTAGCGACGCAAAGCGCGTCCACTGGCGCCAGCTGGTGCTTCTGGCGGAGGCGATCATTTTACTTGCCGTATCCCTGATGCCTCAAAGTTTTAATCTGCTCGCAAACAGCCTGGCTTCATTTGCCTGCGGCGCACAGGTGGAGAGCTTTCGGAAGATGAATGGGAACGGAATTGCCACTACGATGTGCATTGGCAATCTGCGGGCGGCTACGCAAGCTATCTGCGATTATCGGTTTACCGGAAATAAAACGGCGAAGGAAAACGGGTTTTTATATCTCGGCGTCATCGGAATCTTTGTCGTCGGGGCAGTCATAGGAAATTTCTGCGTAAATATCTGGAGGGAAAAGGCGATCATAGCCAGCGTCATACTGCTGCTGGCAGGTTTCGCGTTTATGTTCATTAATAAAGAAAATTAATGGGATGAAAAAGCCATACCCCAAAAAGCCTCCCGCATCCGGACGGATGCGGGAGGCTTTTTGCCTGTACGGCGAGTGTGTGGTTTAAAATCGTTATATTGCATTTATTTCCTCCAAGTGGTTTAATGAAATTGGTTATTTCTGTTAACCGTATGCGTCAAAATTGCGAGGTGGGAATGATATGCTCAAAATCTTTCTTGTGGAAGATGAAATGGTTGTCCGGGAGGGAATCAAAAATAAAATTGACTGGGCGGAACATGGATTCGAGTTTGCCGGGGAGGCGAGCGACGGGGAACTCGCCTATCCGCTGATTCAAAAACTGCGGCCGGATGTCCTGATCACAGACATCAAGATGCCGTTCATGGATGGGCTGGAACTGGCGCGGCTGGTCCGGCAGGAAATTCCCCGCATGAAGATCATCATTTTGAGCGGATATGATGAGTTCCAATATGCGAAGGAGGCAATTGCGATCGGCGTGACGGAATATCTCCTCAAGCCGGTCGCAAGTGCCAAAATCGTGGAAACAATCCAGCATGTCAAAAAAATGATAGACGAGGAGCGCCTGCAGGAAACCTACTTGCAGCGGTACCGGCAGGAAATGCAGGAACGGGCCGGGCTGAAGAACAAGCAGTTCTTTGAAGAACTGGTTTCCGGAAAACAGTCGGTTTCCGACCTTTTAAAGGAAGCGAAAGAACTGGGCTTTGAGCTGATTGCCCAAAGCTACCAAATCATACTGTTTAAGTTTTTTAAGGAGACGGGTGTAAACGACCTCTATTCCGAAAAGCTGGTACAGCTGCAAAAAAAACTGGAGGAACTTCTCGGCGGACAGCCCAATGTCCTGCTTTTTGAACGCGGCCTGGAGGGATATGCGCTGCTTGTGAAAGGCAGCGGGGAAATGCCGGCTGAAGAGGCTTCCCGGGCTTACGCGGAGCGGATCACCCGGATTTTTCAGCAGGAACCGGGTATTTACTATTTTATCGGGATCGGGGAACCGGTTTGCCGGCTGCTGGAAATTCCAAAAGCCTTTGACACCGCAAGCAGGGCGTTTGCTTATCATTATATTTTTGAAAAGAGCCGTGTGGTTCACTACTGCGAGATGCGCAGGCTTTCAACGGCGCAGGATGCGGATATCAGCCTGAAAACCCTCGACACCTCCAAAATTGACAAAATGATCGTGGAACGTTTTCTGAAAAGCGGGTCGCGAGAAAATACGGATCATTTTGTCGAGGATTATTTTGAAAGCCTTGGCACAACACATATCCAGTCCTTTCTGTTCCGGCAGTACATCGTCATGGATATCCGCCTTGCCGCCGCCGCCTTTTTGGAGGAACTGGGACACGGGCAGGGCACGCTGATCGAACGCTGCGGCGATCTCGACCGCGTGGTCGGCATGGCTTCGACGGTACAGGATGCGAAAAGCTATGTAACGACTGTCCTCTCCGAAACACTGGCTCTGCGCGACCTTTTTTCCCGTAAAAAATACGATGGGCTTCTCCAGCGCGCGCAGGAATATATCCAAAAAAACTATGCTCGCGACGATATCTCGCTGAACCATGTGGCGCAGGCCGTCAACATCAGCCCCACCCATTTCAGCGCAATCTTCAGCCAGGAAACCGGCGGGACTTTCATCGAGTATCTGACGGGCGTGCGTATGGAAAAGGCAAAAGAGCTGCTGCGCTGTTCGGGAATGAAATCTTCTGAAATCAGTTATGCCGTGGGGTATAAAGATCCGCATTATTTCAGCTACCTGTTTAAGAAAATGCAGGGCTGCACCCCAAGCGAATTCCGTATGGGGAGGCAGAAGGACCTATGAAACGGACACTTTTTCAGAATTTTCAGCACATGCCGCTGGAGGTCAAGCTGAAACAACTGCTTGCCGGCATTCTGATACCGCTGGTTTTTCTGATCAGCCTGCTTCTGATTGCGCTTATCCGGTATAACAGCCAGTATAACAGGATTGTCCGGAATGTAACGGTTGCCAGTGAGTTCAGCTTTGACTTTAAAAAGACACTGGATTATAAAATGTACCGCTATGTGATCAGCGGCAGCAACTTTGAAATGTTTGCGCCGCTGGACGATGTGGAACATGCACGCACAATCGTTGAAAAGCTCAACCAGACCACAACGCGGGCAGACAGCCGCGACCGTCTGCAATATATCGAAAAATTCCTCGACAGCCTGGAGGCCAGAATCCTGGATATTAAAAGCGGGATCGGCGGCTATGACTGGAACATGGACAGGCTGGAACATAATATTTATATTCTCACCGAGCTGGTCAGCGACAGCATGCATGAATATATCTATTACGAAACCTGCAACCTGGCCGATATTCAGCAGCATACCTATATGGAAATCCGGCGCACAGTTTGGATTATCGCGGCGGCATCGGTGGTCATGGTCTGCCTGCTGTGGCTGGTTGCCGTGCGGACATCCAAAAGCATTACAAGGCCGATCAAAGAGCTGTGCGAGAATATCCGGATGGTTGGGGAAGGCGACTTTACGGTCCGCCCAGTCGCCAGCCAGAACGATGAGGTGCAGACGCTCAGCGAGAGCTTTGACAGGATGGTCGGGCGGATTGGGACGCTGATGATGGATGTCCGTCAGGAACAGGTGAATCTGAGGCGCACTGAGCTCAAGCTGCTGCAGGCGCAGATCAATCCGCACTTTCTTTATAATACGTTTGACACGGTAATCTGGCTGGCGGAAGACCATAAGGACGAACAGGTGGTGGAGCTGATCTCCTCGCTCTCCACATTTTTCCGGACCACGCTGAGCAAGGGGGAGGATTTTATCCGGCTGCGGGAAGAAGCGCTTCATGTGAAGAGCTATCTGGAAATCCAGCAGGTGCGGTACTGCGATATTATGGAATATGAAATCTGCATTCCCGAGCAGCTTGGAGAATATACTGTCTTAAAGCTGACCTTGCAGCCGCTGGTGGAAAACGCTCTTTACCATGGGATCAAAAATAAGCGCGGAAAGGGGAAGATTACGGTTTGCGGCCATAAGGATGGCCAGCTTCTGGAGCTAAGGGTTAAGGACAACGGAATCGGTATCCGTCCAGACCAGCTAAGCAAGCTGAGAGATTCCATATACAGCGGCAACAAGGTCGGCTTTGGCCTGACAAATGTGCACGAACGGATCCAGTTGTATTATGGAAAGGAGTATGGGCTCAGGATTGACAGTGAATACGGGGTCGGGACAGAAGTGGTCATACGGCTGCCGGCGAAAATTATTCAACCGGTATCATAAGAAAATCAACCGGAAGGGAAAACCCTCAAATTATTGAAAGGAATCCGTAAGATACTGCATTGTAACCGCGCGGAGTTGTATATACAATATAGGAAAGGATCAATCAGGCTTGAACGACAACTGCATTCAAGAAAGTCTAAGGAGGAGAAAGAATGAGAAAGATTGTTAGCTTATTGTTGGGTGTCGCATTGGCCGCCGGCATGATGACGGGCTGCGGCTCCGCGGCTCCGGCATCCAGCGCCGCCCCGGCATCGCCCGATTCGAACGCCGCCGCTCCGGCTGCGCCCGCTGAGGAAGAAAAGGGCACGATTGTAGTCGGCTATGCGCAGGTGGGCGCGGAATCCGACTGGCGCACGGCAAATACAAAATCTTTCCAGACCACATTTGTTCCGGAGAACGGATATACCCTGATTTTTGACGACGCGCAGCAGAAACAGGAAAACCAGATCAAAGCCATCCGCAACTTTATTGCGCAGGAAGTGGACTACATAGTGCTTGCCCCTGTCGTGGAAACCGGCTGGGAGACTGTTTTGGGCGAAGCGAAGGCGGCGGGAATCCCGGTGATCCTGTCCGACCGTATGATTGACGTATCGGATGATACGCTGTATACCTGCTGGGTCGGCGGAAACTTCATTAAAGAGGGCGAGGACGGCGTTAAATGGCTGAACGACTATTTGAAGGCGCAGGGCCGCGATAACGAAGACATCAACATCGTGATGCTTCAGGGAACCATCGGCGCATCCGCTGAAATCGGGCGCACCGAAGGCGTTGAAAAGTCGTTGAAGGAAAATCCGCACTACAAGCTGCTTGAGAAGCAGACCGGCGAGTTTACCCAGACAAAGGGCCAGGAGGTCATGGAATCCTTCCTGAAAGCCTACGACGATATTGATGTTGTCATTGCGCAGAACGACAACATGGCGTTCGGAGCAATCGATGCGATCAAAGCAGTCGGTAAGGTCCCCGGCAAAGATGTCGTCATCATTTCCTTCGACGCGGTTCATGCCGCGTTTGAATCAATGATCGCCGGCGACATGAACGTTTCTGTCGAGTGCAACCCGCTGCAC
>JAEXAZ010000014.1 GCA_023394255.1 Bacillota bacterium
CACATCTACCGGCAGTTCCAGCGACCGTGCAATCAGTCCGGGAACCGATATTTTCTGTTCCTGCGCCTTACGCTTTTTACGCATCGAAACCCCTCCGCTATTCCTATGAATTTTTACAGTGCCTAGTTACATAAATATTATAGTCGTCCCCATTTTATGTAACGGAGGAAGCGCCATGAAAAGGACGGGTACTGTTCCGGCTGTGCTGGCGGTATGCACTGCCGCAGGACTGCTCTGGAAAACACAGGAAGTTGCCGAAGGCGTCCGCACCGGGCTGTCGGTCTGCGCGGGGACAGTCATCCCATCCCTGTTCCCTTTTATGGTCCTGGCCGGCCTGATTGCCTCGACCAGCGCCGGCGAACGGCTCAGCCATGCGGTATCCTCTGTGACGAAGAAACTGCTGGGCCTTCCCGAGGCGCTTGGTTCCGTCCTGCTGATGAGCTTTGTGGGCGGGTTCCCGGTCGGGGCCAAAATGCTCGCGTCCATGCTGGAACGCCGGCAGATTGACAGCGAAACCGCTTCTTATTCGCTGTGTTTCTGCGTAAACGCGGGGCCGTCGTTCGTGATTTCAGCGGTAGGGGCCGCGATGCTCGGCAGCCTCAGCGCGGGGCTGATCCTGCTTGGCGCGCAGCTGCTTTCCGCGCTGATGATCTGCGGATTCGTATCCCGCCGCAGGCTGGAACCTGTCCCGCCGGTCAAGGGTACCCCGTCCTCGTCCGCCGCCTTTGTCGAAGCCGTCCGGGGAGCCGCGTCCGGCATGCTTGGCATCTGCGCGTTCATCACCGCTTTTTCCGCTTTGACCGCGCTGCTGAACGCGCTTGGCCTTGTAAGCGCGGCCTGCGAGGCTCTCGGGTACTTATTCCCCCAGCTGGGCAGCCCGTTCTTCTCCGCGCTGATTACCGGCCTCTTGGAGGTCACCAGCGGCTGCAAAGCCGCCGCCGCGCTCCACACAAGGGCCGGATTTGTGCTCTGCGCCTTTCTGGTTTCCTTTTCCTCCCTGAGCATCTCGTTTCAGGTGCAGTCCTGTTTTCCGAGCGGCTGCGGGGTCCGGTTTATGCCCTACTACCTTTCCCGGCTGGTTCATGGCGGGATGACCGCGCTGCTCGCCTGGCTCGGATGGAACCTGCTGCCGGAAAAAGAGCTGGCGGTCATGATCTTTGCCGGACGGCCCGTTCCGCAGGCGGCGCCCAATATGATGATCAGCTCCGCCTGCCTCATCTGTATGTGCGCGATTCTCGTGCTGAATCTCCCGAAGACTGCCGGGTATGCCAAAAAGACAAAATACCGCTCCCGCTGATTTTGTCTTTGTCTATTATTATCCATAGAAATCTATGGCGAAATAAGGTATAATGAAAACCGAAACTTTGAGGAGGCGCCAAACGAATGAAGCAGCGATTGTTTTCCAGTGAGATTTCTCCGGCCTGCACCTACTGTAAATTCGGGTTCCTCACACGGGACGGCCGTTCTGTACTGTGCGAAAAAAAAGGGGTCTGTTCCCCCTACGATTCCTGCCGTCACTATCGTTACGCCCCCCTGAAGCGGGTTCCAAAACGTCCGAATGTACTCCCAAAATATGAAAAGTCGGATTTTGAATTATGAATAAAAGGAATGTTCGCCCCATGAAGCACCGTAGTTTGCTGGCGGCGCTGCAAACTTTGCTGCTGTCGCTCGCAATCATCATCGCAACTGCCGCCACCACCTTTGCGGTGTCCCGCCTGATTTCCGAAAAACTCGAAATCAGGACATACCCGCAGGGAATCCCGGCAGCGGCGGAGGAACTGCGCGCGCTGAGCGTGCGCACAAAGAACAATATCGATTTCCCCAGTTCTCCGAACCTGCCTGCGAAAGAGCAAAAAGAACAGCTGGAGGAGCTCGCGCAGTTTGCGCATACATATGGCTATAACGCCATCTTTTTTGAAGCGGTCCCCGAATGTGATGCGTTTTACCATTCATCTGTCCTTCCGTCCAGCGCTTACTGGACCGGAAGTCAGGGTGCTTTCACTTTTTTTGACCCGCTGGACTACCTGACCGACATCACCAAAGAATACGGAATTCAGGTTTATGCGGTCATAGACCCGTTTTCGGTCGCTGAAAACGGGCTCAGTGACAAAAGCCCCGCCGCCAAAAACCCGGAATGGGTTACGGACGGTTTTTTAAACCCGGAAGAGCCCGGCGTGCAGAAGCTGGTCGGAAAGGTCGTTGATGAGCTGACCTCCGATTATGACATTGCCGGTGTGGTGCTCAGCGAAGTGGACAACAGCACCTACCAAACGATAGAACTGTACAGCGAGTCGATTGCGGAGGTCGCCTCTTATGCGCATGACGCCATCCGGCATAAAGACATCCAGCAGCTCGGCATGGTGGTAAACGGCGGTTCCATTCTGTCGGATGCTAAAGAGAATCCCGCAGAGCTGCCGGTCAGAAAAGGTGATGTTGACTTTATTGTCGCCGCATCCTCGGGCGAAGCGGGGTCTGACGCCTTTTTCTCGGAGCTGAGTGCGTGGAAAACGCTGTGCGCCTCGCAGTCGACGGATACCCGCGCCGTCCGCTTTTATTCGTTACATTCGGCGGATGATGACCGGGCCTTCAGCCATCAAATTGACGACAGTCTCTATTTGGAGCGGGAGGCCGGCGCTTCCGGAACGGTTATCAGCCACTATACCGCCCTGAATACGGCGGAGCGCACCGCCGCGTACTCCCTGGCCGCAACCTTTACGCAGGTACGTTCATCCGCGATGCCGGACCTGAGTTACGGCCGGACATTTTCCATTGCGCGCCCGGAACAGGCGCTTACGGTTGACTCCTCGTGGGAAACTTACTTCATCACCGGCACGTCCGACCCGGATCAGCCCCTGTATTATAATGGGACAGAGGTCGAGAGAACCGGAGAAAACGGCCTTTGGGGCGTTTTGGTCCGCGTTTCCTACGGCACCAACACCTATACCTTTGAACAGGACGGCGTTACAAATACCGCCACAATCATACGGGGACAGCCGGGCGGGGCGGCCCCGATCAACACCATCGTCAAGTCCTCCGCCTACCCTGCCAATCCCGAAGCCGTCCTCTACGGGCAGTCGCTGAAGCTTTCCTGTACCGCGCCGTCCGGCGGGACGGTGACCGCTGCCGTCGCGGGAATGACGCAGACGCTGACCCAGGTATCCCAGGCGCAGGACGGACTGCCCGCAACCTATCAGGCAAGCCTGGACCTTTCCTCTGTCGCGGTCCCCGGACAGGTCAAAAACGTAGGCGCAGTCACCTATCAGCTGAACTATGCGGGGATGAACAACTCCCAGCAGTCGTCGGGTGAAGTGTATGTGGCCGGCGAAGGGGCCGTCCCGGTCGCCAAAATGAAGACCTTTGTCGTTCCGGTGAACCAGAACGCAGCGGACGACGGGCTATACGCCACCATCCTGAAACAGGGCTGTTCGGATTATATTCTGGAGAACATCGGCAGCTATTACAGGCTCTCTTTCGGCGGATATGTGCTGAAAAACGCTGTGGAGCTTTCCGAGGGCGTTGTTACCGCCGAAAACACCGTATCCGTCATGTCTATGAGCGCGGCTGAAAAGGGCGAGCGCCTTGTCCTGTCAGGCACGTCGCGCCCGGCATTTACAGGTGCTCTGACAGGCAACACGCTGACGGTTACCCTTTACCACATTGCCGGTTTTGAAAACATGAACACGGCGCGGCTGGAAAGCCAGCTGTGTGATTCCATTGAAAGTTCTATTGACGAAGAATCCGGCAATGTCACGCTGACCTTCCACCTCAAGGAAACCACCGAACTGAACGGCTGGGATGTACAGTTCCAGGGCAACGACCTGATGATTTACCTGCGCCAGAAGCCGAAGCTGCAGACCGATTCCCCGAAGCCGCTGTCCAATGTTTCCGTAGTCATCGACCCCGGGCACGGCGGGAGCGATCCCGGCGCGGCTGGGATTCCATACCACGAAGGGCCGTGGGAAAAAACGCTCAACCTTGCCAACGCTTACGCGCTGCAAAGCCGTCTTGAGGCGCTTGGCGCCACCGTCACCCTGACGCAGGAGGACGAAACCATGACGCTTAACGACCGCATGGAACTGGCGCAGACGCAGGATGCCGACGTATTTATCTCCTGCCATCATAACGCGCTGTCCGAAACCGCCGACGGCAACAACGCGGCCGGCATTGAGGTCTTTTACTATAATGATCAGTCGAAGGATTTCGCGGACCAGATCGGTGCCGGGCTTTCCGAGCTGACCGGCCGGAACCTGCGTTTTACGGAGCAATCGTGGTACCGCGTTACCATGATGACCGCGCGCCCGTCTGTTCTTGTAGAATCCGGTTTTCTCTGCAACCCTGCGGAATACGAGGAAATCGCCAGCGATTTTGCCATGCAGCAATACGCGAATGCCGTGGCCGACGCGGTCATAAAGCTATTTCAATAACTGATAAAACAGGAAAAGCGCCCGCAACTATGCGGGCGCTTTTCCTGTTTGCATGGATTAAAGGGCGGCTTCAATGATCGGTTTGAGCTCCTCCGGGGTAACGGTCGGCTCAAATCTTGCCTTTACCTCGCCGTCACGGCCTACCAAAAATTTCGTGAAGTTCCACTTGATTCCGTTGCCTTCCAGATTTTCAGGATAGTGCTCCCTGACGACACTTTGGATTTTCCTGCCCATCTCCTTGTCCAGTTCGAAGCCCCGGAACGGCGCGGCATCCGAAAGGAATTTGAATAAGGGGTCGGCGGTTTCACCGCGTACATCCGTTTTAGAGAAAAGCGGGAAGGTTACTCCGTAATTCAGCCGGCAGAAGGAGGAAATTTCATCGTCACTGCCCGGGTCCTGCGCAAGGAACTGGTTGGAGGGGAACCCAAGGATTACCAGCCCCCGGTCTTTATATTCCTGATAAAGTTTTTCCAAGCCGTCATATTGCGGCGTGAAACCACATTTGCTCGCTGTATTGATAATGAGAAGCAGTTTCCCGGCGTAATCAGAGAGGGGTTCTTCCTTCCCTTTGATGTTTTTTACTTTAAAATCATAAACAGCCATTTTTCTGCATCCTTTCTTTTTGATGTCATTAAAATATACTTTTTTTGTATATTTTATATTATAACATGTTTTATGCTGCTGTCAATAGAATCCAGAAAATAATCCCATGTTTTTATGATAAAAATGGCTGCGCCGAGTTTTGGTGAACTCGGCGCAGCCATTCAGGTTCAGCCAAATTGAATTCCCCGGTAGGTTTGCTGCAGCAAATCGCAGGAATGGTGAAACAGGTCCGATTCCTCTTTTGTCAGTGAGAGGGAAATAATCCGCTCAACACCGTTTCGGTTGACAATACAGGGAATCCCCGCATAAACATCCCGACATCCATATTCGCCGTTCAGCATTGCGGAAACCGTCAAAACGCTGCTTTCATTCCCGAAGATTGCTTTTGTGATACGGACCATTGCCATTCCGATGCCATAATAGGTGGATTTTTTCGCTTCAATGATTTTTTGCGCGGCATTTTTCACATCATTGCTGATCCGCTCCATGCCCTCGCAATTTTGATCTCCGCCGCTTTCTCTGCATATCTGCAAAACCGGTTTTGTGGCGATAAGCGCCTGCGACCAGGGCACAAATTCGCTGTCCCCATGCTCGCCCATCACATATGCGTGCACATTTCTTGGGTCCACCTGAAAATATTCCCCAAGCATATACCGCAGGCGCGCGGTATCCAGAGTGGTACCAGTCCCGATCACGTGTTTTCTGTCAAAGCCGGAGAGCTGATGGGTGATGTGTGCCATAATGTCTACCGGGTTGGTCGCAATCAAAAAAATCCCCTGGAACCCCGAAGACACAGCCGGGTCTATAATAGACCGGAAAACCTCCGTGTTGCGTTGGAGCAGGTCCAGCCGGGATTCTCCCGGCTTCTGGGAAACGCCCGCCGAAATCGCCACA
>JAEXAZ010000028.1 GCA_023394255.1 Bacillota bacterium
GTGTTCCGATCTGGCCTGCCACCATCAGGGCGGATATTTCGGAATAGACAATCTTTCCAAACGGCACCGGTATTTTATTTTCATTGAGCAGAAATTTTGTCAGCTGTTTGTTGCAGGAAATATCCGCCGAGATGCACGATGTGGCGTCGGTCAGCGTGGATTCAATCAGCCTGCTGTGCTTCCCATAGCCTAAGCGCACCAGGCTTTCATTGCCGATTCTTGTAATCGGGATTCCCCTTTTCTTTGCTTCGTCTACAATAGCGGATGTACTGGGTCCCAATTCGGCCTCCAGGGAAATCTTTTTTAAATAGTCAAAAAACTGCCCGATCGCAACTTCTTCTCCGGCAAGCAGCTGATTTAAAATAAAAACGGCGGCTTTTCCGCATTCCTGCCCGCAGACCTCGTTTTGATATTCATAGACAAGCGAATAGATATCATTTTCAGAAACTGCCCTTGTCTTTCCAAAACTCACCTGATAGCCCAGCATATACTGCATTTCGAGGATCACATGCTCCAGCACATGGGCCATATAGGTTCCTTCACGGAGCCTTTGCACAAACCCGCCTTCATAGCCCAGGCTGCAGCAGTTGGTTTTCAGCCCCGGAAACAGTTCCAGCAGCTTCTCATGAAACCCCGGAATTTGATTGGTCGGAATTTCCCCGTATTTCCCAATATTGACAACCATCTTGATCACAGGCCTGTGGCTGTAAATATTACGCCCGCTGAATACTGTAAACTCATAAATCTGAATTTGCTCTGTTTTCATTTTTAAGACGCAGAACCTTTCTATTTTTTAAATCAAAACCATATCCCTGGGGCAAAACATGGACTGTTACCCCGTTGACCGCGAGAATTTCATCCTGCTCCAATTCAGACACATTGGAACTTTGCATGGTTTTTCCGTCAATAATGGTAACTGCGTTGGAACCAATCACTTCAAAATGCATGTCCGGATGTATTTTGATCGAGGTGTCTTCATCGATGCCGATACCCAGTACGCCCGGATTTTCCGTGACGCCGCAGAGCAGCCGTCCGAACCTGCCCCGCTGGTCAAAATGCTGGTCGATGATCGCTCCGTCAATTAAATCCAGTCCCGGAGCCATTTTCAAGGTACACTTTCTGGCGGGCTCGTTATCTTTGCCCGTCACAATCATCGTCGAACTCATAGCCGACGCGCCGGCGCTGGTGCCCATGATGATCCCGCCCGATTCGTACAGCCGTTTCAGTTCCGAGCAGGCCCTCGTCCCCCCCAGAATACTGGTAATGCGCAGCTGGTCCCCGCCGGTCATGAAAACACAGGCGGAGCGCTCGATCTGCTCGCAAAAGCCCGCGTGGTTGGCTTCCTCCCGCGTATTGATATGCAGTACCCGGATGTTTTCCACCCCGATTTTGCGGAATACCTCAAAATATTTCTGTCCTGTTTCCTCCGGGTGTTCCGTCGCCGTAGTTAGTATGGTCAGCAAATCCCCATCCGTAAGCATCCGCGGCGCCTGTTTTAAAATAATACTTTCATTTTCTTTATCTTCCGCGCCGCCGATAATGATCAGATAGCCTCTTGTTTCTTTTTTCATGTATTGATTCTCCAGAAGAAATTCAATTCTTTTAATTTTTTATAAACGCTTTCCCATTGCAAATACCATCCGGATGCGATAGTCCCGGCCTGTAATCAGAAGGTCCGCGTCGCTTCCCTCCCTGATCACGCCTTTCCTCGGATATAAACGCAGGACTTTCGCGGCGTTCACCGTAGCGAAGCGGATAACGGTTTCCGGTTTCAGCCCTTCTTCCAGAATGCAATCCCTTAAATCCTGATACAGAACCTGTATCTTTACCGTCCCCCCCTGCGGGATACTGCCGTTCGCGTCCGAGCTGACGGTGACTGTTGACAGGTCCGGATTCTGTTCCGCCAGCATCCGGATCGCTTTTGGAACGGGGATTCCGTTCGATTCCCCGGCCGTCAGGTCGATATTGCCGCCCGCCTTGCAATAATCCATCGCCTGCCGAAACAGCCGGGGGTTTCTGTTGACATGGGTGGGGACAAACATTTCCCCCGGCAGATCGGAGTGATCCGCCATCTTCAGGACGGGGGCCAGCCCTTCTTTCCCGTCCCCGACGTGCAGGTGAAGCACCCCGGCTTTTCCGGCCAGCAACCCGCCCAGATGCACCTGCGCCGCCAGCTTCAGCAGTTCCCCCATATCCGGCTGTGAAGACCGGTGGTCGGAAATTGCGATCTCCCCCGCCCCGATTACTTTATCAATCAGAATCAAATCGCGCGTGACGCTGCCGGTAAAGGTAACGGGAGGAATTGCGTAACTCCCCGCGTACAGATAAGTCGTAATTCCGCTCAGCTCCAGCGCCTTTGCCTTTGCGTATAAAGTTTCCAAAGTCCTCGTACAACCGTCGGCGCCCAGAAGCCCGCAGAGGGTGGTCACGCCGGCCGCCGCTATCTCCTCAAACCCGATTTCGGGAATGCGGCTTGCAAACCCTTCTTCACCGCCTCCCCCGATGATGTGCACATGCTGGTCAATCAATCCGGGGAAGGCAATCAGTCCTTCGCAGTCAATCACGTCCGCAATGGGTTCCTGATTGGCCAAGCCGCCCGGCGAAGTTATTTTACAGATTTTATGGCACGCAATGAAAAGGTCTTTTTTGCCGATATATTCCGGAGCATAACACTCAATATTTTTTAATAAGGTTATCATTTGACCATCCTTATGACATAATACAGTTATTTTGAGTATCGGGAAATCATTTATGTATTCACTTTTTGTAATTTCTGGATAGATGAGGCATTTTTATGCAGTAAAATCCCAATGAAAACCAGCAGATATTCATTATGGGTAGTTCGGTCACCGGTTATGCAGATAATACGCGGGATCAGATTACAACCAAAAGCAGGGCCTGCTGGCAGGCCCTGCTTTTGGTTGATCCGGCAGCAATCGCAATTCAACATTTTCCGCAGACTTGGTTTTGGCTTTGCGATTGAATGGCGTATTGGCGGTTATGCTAATCTATGGAGGG
>JAEXAZ010000083.1 GCA_023394255.1 Bacillota bacterium
TTCTTCCTTACTCGTTGTTCATTTTTCAAGGTGCTGTGCCGCCCGTTTCCGCCGTTTTGTCCGCCGCTCACGAGACAGCTTAGTTATAATACCATCCCCATAACTTTTTGTCAACACCTTTTTCGCAAAAAGGTTCTATTTTTTTAAAAAACTGTATCTGGGCACCGTTTCTGAGAGTCTACACTATATATAGGAAGAATTTGTCCTTCTTTTCTTCCGTTTCATTGCAATTAAGCGCTCATAATTTAGAAACAGCTGTACATACTACTATTGACCGTTTTAAAAAGGAGGATTTTTATGTCTCAGCAGTCAGAAAATTGTTCTCAATCCACTTTTATTTTGCGTGTACTCTCTCTTTGTGTGGCACTTTTTCTGCTGGTCGGCCTTCTATTATATAGTACACAGCTTGAAGTGACCAGCGTGCTTTCAAAATCCGGCTCGCAGGGCAACGAAGTGCGCCAGATTCAAACCGTACTGAAAAACTGGGGATATTATAACGGCGCCGTAGACGGGATCTTCGGCGTCAAAACCAAAAATGCCGTGGTATCGTTCCAGAAAAAGAACGGCCTGACCACGGATGGAATCGCGGGCCCCGCCACACTCAGGGCAATGGGGATTTCTACCGGCGGCTCCCAAGGCGGCAGCGGTACCTCCGGCAGCGACGTTAATCTGCTTGCGAATATCATTTCTGCGGAGGCAAGAGGCGAACCGTTTGAAGGGCAGGTGGCCGTTGGCGCCTGTGTGCTCAATCGAGTTGAGCATCCTTCCTTCCCCGACACCCTTTACGGTGTTGTTTACCAGCCCGGCGCGTTTACCGCGATTACCGACGGCCAGATTCACGAAACAATTTCAGAATCGGCCCGCAAAGCTGCACGTGAGGCGCTTAATGGCTCAGACCCTTCCGGCGGTGCCATCTACTATTATAATCCGGATAAGACCTCAAATAAATGGATTCGTACCCGCCCGGTTATCAAACGGATTGGTTCCCATCTGTTTTGCAGCTGACACCAGGCGCGCAACGCGCCTTTTACATAAGAATCTGTCTTTTGACCGACAGGATCCTTTTTCTTCTTATTTTATTCATAGGGGCTTTTTCCATGCAGCTTAAAAAACCTGATCCTCACATCTTGACTGTCTGGAGGCTGCGGCTGCTGCCAGCCGCGGCCATTTTCTTTTTTCTGTCACTCCAGTTCGCAGCTGTGCACGAACCGGTCTGGTGGCTTTTTACCGGATCTTGGATTACAATTTGTATCATTCTTTTATATTTTTACTTTCCGTTAAAATATCGCCGCCTTTCCTATGCCGTAAATCATCGTATCTTCCTGCTGCACTGCGGTGTTTTGTACACCCGCATCAAAGCGGTGCCGTTTCATGCGGTGCAGTACGCCGCAATTTTATCCACGCCTTTGGAGCGGCGGTTCTCGATTTGCTCGCTGATGTTGTATATGGCGGGCGGCCATATTTCTGTTCCGGGGCTGCATAACAAAGAAGCGGAAGAACTCCGCGATATTCTGTCACCAAAAAGACCGGACAGGGGGAGCCCGCATGAATAAACCGGACAGTCTTCGGCGCACACACCCCTTTTCGATTTTCCTTTATCTTTACCGGTTTTTGTTCCTGCTGATCATCCCGTTGTTGCGCAGTTTTTTCTCCGCGCTGAACGGAGGGCTTGCACAATGGTTTGCGGGGGCCTGGATTGATGTGCTGCTTGTTTTGTTCCTGTTTCTGATATCCACGCTGAAGTGGATGAATTTTAAATACAATATGGATAATGATTGGTTCTATTTAACTTACGGTATATTAATTCGGCATAAATTACGGATTCCAATGCACCATATTTCCACCCTGTCCGCGCTTTCTTCTGTCTGGCTGCGTCCGTTTCGGATTACAAAAGTCCGTATTGATACGGCAGCCAGAGGAATCAAAAAAGCTGATTTTTCTTTTTATGTCCGTCAGTCGGAGGCGTATCAGATTCTGGGGCTGCGCAGCGAACCGCTGCAAAATCAGAACGGCGTCCCAAATGAATACCGTCCGGGCATCTGGGGCATCGTGCTCCTGTCCCTGTTCACGTCCAATACTTTCCCGGGGATTGTAATGGTTTCCACGTTTGTCTCGCAGGCGGGCAAGCTTTTGGGGGAGGAACTTTCCGGTTTGCTGCGCCACACGTTTGAGGAAACCGCCCGCAAAATTGCTTTCGGCCTCCCGCCAATCGCCGCTGCCGCCGCGCTCTTTTTATTCATTGGCTGGTTTGCGGCGTTCCTTGTCAACCTTTTGCAGACAAAAGACCTGCTGACTACCCGTACAGCGCACACCCTGCGGGTAAGCGGCGGTGTCCTGATGCGGAAGCGCTATTCCCTGCGGCTCTCTGAGATCAGCTTTGTAGACCTCCGGCAAAGCCTGTTCACCCGCCTGCTGCGGCTCTATTCCGTTTATCTCAATGCAATCGGCTTTGGGAAAGAACAGGCGGATATCGCCGCTATTGTGCCCTTTTCCCGCAAAACACGCGTCCTTTCCCGCTTATCGCTTCTGCTGCCCGAATTTTTGCCCTCCGACCGCACGCTCCGTCCGGGGCGTGGAGCATTCCTCAAATTCCTGCTGTGGCCCGTTGTTTACTGTGCGCTGATTCCGGTTTCGGCGGTTTTTGCCATGCGCCTGTTCCCTTTATGGACGGAAGTGATCCGGTTTATCGCCTTTATGGCAACGGTGCCCGCAATCTGGTATTTCGGGGTACGCGTGCTGGATTTTGCTTCGTCAGGCTTATCTAAGGAAGAAAATTTTTATACAATCCGTTATTCATCCGGATTTTATCTACACATAGTAGTTGTTC
>JAEXAZ010000137.1 GCA_023394255.1 Bacillota bacterium
CTGTTCACCAAGACCTTCCGTGATGTCGGCACAGAATATCAGGCGCAGTGCGTAGAGCTCTCCGAGGAATATGAAAAGGATATGGCGGAAAATCACGGCATGACAATCCATGAGGTTGATCCCGCTCCCTTTATTGAGGCGGTGCAGCCTGTCTATGAAGAACTGGGATACTCCCAGCTGAGAGACCAGATCCTTGCTGAACTGAACAAATAATTTAAATTCATCAGAAAATCTATTGGGAGATCGGTTTTCAATCAGAAGCCGGTCTCCCATACTAAGATTGGCAGGACATATGTTTCTATCCGGCGGTGTCGATTGCCAGAACGGTGGTGATATGCCGCACATGAAACCGTGTGCTTTGGAGGTAAACTATGAAAACAGTATTTAAATACTTTTGCAAGATTGAAGAAATTTTCTGTGGCGTCAGTTTCATTTCAATTGTGTCTTTGGTGTTTATTTCCGCAATTGCACGCGGGTTAAAACATCCAATCCCATGGAGTATCGATATCTCCCAGTTACTGCTTGCATGGACAGCTTTTTTGGGCGCGGACGTCGCATTTCGCGAGCATAATCTGGTTGGAATCGATTTGGTCACAAGAAAGTTTCCGGTAAAAATGCAAAGGTCCATCGAGCTGCTGGTTTTAATACTGATACTGGTTGCTCTGGTCATCTTTATCATTTTTGGCGTGAAATTGAGTATTGACAGTTACAAACGTGCATTTCAGACATTAGCGCTTAGTTACTCCTTTGTAACTATGAGCCTGCCGGTAGCGTCGGCTTTTATGTCGGTTACCGCGGTCAGGCAGATTGTGGAACGCGTAAAAACGTTTAATAACTAGGTGTTGAGTCTTTTAAAAGGAGTTGAACTGTATGGCGCTATTGTTAATCGCATTTGTAATACTGTTGCTGATCGGTATGCCGATTGCATTCGTAATCGGTATCGCGGGACTGGTATATTTCTCTGCCACCCCTGATATTCCCTTTTCGATTGCGGTGCAGAGAATTGTAACGCAGACCCAGTCATTCGCTTTTTTAGCTGTTCCGTTCTTTATTTTTGCGGGGAACCTCATGAATGAAACAGGAATTACAAAGCGTCTTTTAGGCCTTTCGTCTTTGATCACAAGAAGAATGTACGGCGGTCTGGCGCAGGTCAGCGTAGTGATGAGTACCTTGATGGGCGGTGTTTCCGGCTCAGCCACGGCTGACGCCGCAATGGAAACCCGCATTTTAGGCCCGGATATGATGAAAAAGGGCTATCCGAAAGGGTATATTACCGCCGTAAACTGTTTGACGGCATTGATTACGGCAACCATCCCCCCCAGCCTTGGGCTGATCCTGTTCGGTTTTATCGGCGAGGTATCGATCGGCCGCCTGTTTGCCGCCGGCATTATCCCCGGTATCTTGATGATGACTTTCCTGATGGCGACCGTTACCATCACCTCCCGCCGCAAAGGGTATGACGCTCCCGATCCGAACGTTCCGAAAGCCACCTTCAAAGAAATCACGGAGAACTTAAAAAGCTCTATCTGGGCGCTTCTGTTCCCGGTCATTTTAATTGTCGGCATTCGTTTTGGGTTGTTCACTCCCTCGGAAGCGGGCGCTTTTGCGGTTGTATACGCTTTGATCGTCGGTAAGTTCGTTTATAAGGAACTGACCTGGGAGCGGTTTAAGAGCGCCCTGCGCACTTCCTTCATCGATAACGGCGCAATTATGCTGATCATTGCCTTATCCGGCCCGTTCAGCTATGCGATCACCTATGTAAAGCTGCCTGTCGCACTCTCGAACTTTATCTTTGGAATTACTGATAATCCTCAGCTGTTGCTGATTATCATACTGGTTTTCCTGTTTATTTCCGGCATGTTTGTTGACAGCAATGTAAACTTTCTCCTGTTGACTCCTATTTTCCTTCCTATGGTTACGAAACTCGGAGTAGACCCGGTACACTTCGGCGTTTTAATGGCGACCATTGTCACCATGGGCGTTATGACCCCGCCTGTGGGATCGGCTCTTTATACCGTCTGCGGTATCCTGAAATGCCCGACTGAGGAATATACAAAAGAGGCCCTGCCTTTCTTTCTCGCAATTATGCTGGAAATGTCTATCCTGGTGTTCCTGCCGCAAGTGGTCCTGTTTATCCCGAACCTGATTTTCGGACCGGCATAAAATCACATAGCTGGTATTCCAGAATGATGCTGCCAAAAGAGGAATACCGTATTTACGAGTTAAAGCTCTGCCATACGGTATATGGCGGAGCTTTTTGTTTTCACAAAATTTGCTGAAGAGGTGAGCAAATGCTGCATGTTATGATTATTGGCGCCGGAGCAATCGCAAGTACGCACATCGAGAGCTATCTGGCACTAAAGGGCCGGGTTTCCATTGCCGCGATTGCCGATGTGAATCTTGAAAAAGCCCAAAGACTTGTGAATGATTATCAGTTAAATGCGCGGGCCTACAGCGATTATCAGGAAGCCTTACGGCAGGAAACGATTGATATCGTCTCCATCTGTGTTCCCCCTTCGCTCCATTGCAAAATTGCGGTCGATTGCCTGCACGCGGGAAAACACGTTTTACTGGAGAAGCCGATGGCTTCCTCCCTTGCGGAATGCGACGCGATTCTCGAAGCGGCGCAAAGCGCGCACCGCCTGATTTCGGTTGTGGCGCAAAGCAGGTTTATCTCCTCCACCTACCATATCAAGCAGTTGCTGGACGACGGAATCTGCGGAAAGCTGCTGTATTCACAGGCCTATTCCGTTTGGTGGCGTGGGGGCTGCTATTATGATTTAAGCTGGCGGGGCCGCTGGGAAACGGAAGGCGGAGGATGCACGTTAAACCATGCGGTGCATCATATCGACCTCTTAACCTGGATGGCGGGCATGCCGACCGAAGTTACCGCAATCATGGCCAATCTTGCACATACCAACTCTGAGGTGGAAGACCTTTCCATGGCGCTGCTGCGTTTTGAAGACGGGTCTGTCGGCCAGATCACCAGTTCTCTGGTGCACCATGGGGAACAGCAGCAGATGACCTTCCAGACGGAGCGGGCCGGCATCTCCCTGCCGTTTGATATCCAGTGCAGCAAATCCCTGCCAAACGGGTTTCCGGAGCCTGACCCATTGTTCGCGGAAGAACTGGCGAAAAAGTATCACAGCCTGCCGCCTTTGAAATATGAAGGCCACACGGGTCAGATCAATCATTTCATCGATGCGATTGAAAACGGGACTCCGCTCATTACCGACGGTATGGCCGGACGCAATACCGTAGAAGTCATTATGGCAATTTACAAATCCGCGTCAACAGGGATGCCTGTAAAGCTTCCGATTCAGAAAGAGGATCCCTTTTATACGCAGGAAGGGCTCAAGGCGGCTGTTCCGCACTATTATGAAAAAAGCAAATCAACAGATATCCAGCAGCCAGGAAAAATTTCCCTGGCAAGTGAGCGTTTCCACTCCTAAAAATCATGATAAAAAGAGGACTTGCTGATGAAACAGTTTATGGGCAAAGATTTTATGCTCTCAAATCCCACTGCCGTAAGATTGTTTGAGACTTATGCAAAAAATCAGCCTATTTTTGATTATCACTGCCATTTGAGCGCCAGGGAAATCTATGAAAATAAGCCTTTCGGCAATATTGCCGAAGCGTGGCTCGGGGGCGACCATTACAAATGGCGGCTTATGCGCGCGAACGGGGTTCCCGAAAAATATGTAACCGGGGATGCAAGCGGCTGGGAAAAGTTCAGGGCATACGCCGAAACGCTTCCTTATGCTGTCGGAAACCCGCTTTACCACTGGTCGCATCTCGAATTGCAGCGCTATTTTGGAATCACGCAGGTACTGAATTCCGGCAACGCGCAGGTAATCTGGGAAAAAGCCAACGCAGTCATTCAGGACGGCGGATTTACCCCGCAGGAACTAATCGCGCGTTCAAATGTGTTTGCGATTATCACGACAGAAGACCCTGCGGATTCGCTGGACTACCATATCCTGCTGCAAAAGGAAAACAAGCTGCAAACCAGGATATCCCCCGCGTTCCGGCCTGACCGGGCGCTTTCCGTGGAGGCGGCCGGCTATTCCGATTATATCAAAACGCTTTCCCATGCGGCCGGCTTCCCCATTACCGATTATTCCGAGCTTGAGCAGGCCTTAATGAAGCGGATGGACGATTTTTCGGCGTGCGGATGTTTAGCCAGTGACCATGGGTTCGAATTTGTACCGTTCACACCCGCGACGCCCGCGGATGCACAGCGGATTTTTGCCGACGCGGCGGCGGGCGTCCCCATTTCAGCTGAAGACGCCGAAAAATTCAAAACCGTGCTAATGCTGTTTTTAGGAAGACAGTACAGCCGCCGCGGCTGGGCAATGGAAATTCACATGGGTGCAATGCGCAGCTGCAATTCACGGATGGTGTCCCAAATCGGGCCCAACACCGGATACGATTCCGTTGCGGACCACGCGGAAGCTCGCAATGTCGCGGCTTTGCTGAATGAGCTTGACAAGACGCGGCAATGCCCCAAAACAGTTCTTTTCACCTTAAATCCCTCAGATAACTACGTTCTCGGCTCAATGACCGGAAATTTTCAGGACGGGCAAATCCCGGGGAAAATCCAATTCGGTACGGCATGGTGGTTCCAGGATCATCGCGACGGCATGGAAGAGCAGATGCGGGTGCTGGCAAACACCGGCCTGCTTGGCAGGTTTATCGGCATGCTGACAGATTCCCGCAGTTTTTTGTCCTATCCGCGTCATGAGTATTTCCGCCGTATCCTGTGCAATCTGGTCGGCAGATGGGTGGAAGATGGAGAATTCCCCGAGGACGAGGAGACACTGAAAACCATCATCGAGGGGATCTGCTTCAAAAATGCGCGAAACTATTTAGAAAAGTAAATGCAGAATTGAAAGATCTGCATATATAGGAGGAAAACAAAACAATGGATATGACGTTGCGCTGGTTTGGTCCGGGATATGATTCCGTTTCTCTGGAGCAAATCAGACAGATACCGGGTGTCACCGGAGTGGTCACCACCCTTTATGGGTCGGCACCCGGCGAGGTGTGGCCGCTTGAAGAGATCCGCGCGCTGAAAAAGACGGTTGAGGACGCCGGGCTGAAGATCATGGGGATCGAGAGTGTCAATATCCATGATTCCATTAAAGTCGGCACTCCGGACCGGGAACAGTACATCGACAACTATATCGCCACATTGGAGCATCTCGGCCGGGAAGGAATCCTGGTCATCTGCTACAATTTCATGCCGGTATTCGACTGGACCCGCTCTGATCTTGCGAAACTGCGCGCGGACGGGTCTACCGTGCTGGCTTATCGGCAGAGCGAAATTGACAAGGTAAATCCGGTGGACATGTTCGCGTCGATGGATTCCAAATCCAACGGCTTTCTCCTGCCGGGCTGGGAACCGGAACGGATGGCCCGGATCAAAGAGCTGTTTGAGCTCTATCAGGATGTAGATGAAGAGAAACTGTTTGAAAACCTGGTCTATTTCCTGAACAGGATTATGCCCACCTGTGAAAAATACGGGATTAAAATGGCCATTCATCCGGATGATCCCGTCTGGCCTGTGTTTGGCCTGCCTCGCATCATGACCTGCAAAGAAAACCTTCTGCGGCTGATGAAAGCGGTGGATACGCCCTGCAACAGTGTGACGCTTTGCACCGGTTCACTTGGATCAAACCCCCAAAATGACATTCCGGAGATCATCCATGCTTTAAAAGGGCGCATTTCGTTCGCACATCTTCGCAACGTCAGGCACAATGCGCCCGGCGACTTTGAGGAAACGTCCCATCTTTCCTCCGACGGTTCCCTGGATATGTATGCAATTGTAAAGGCGCTTCATGACACCGGATTTGACGGCATTACCCGCCCCGACCACGGACGCGCCGTGTGGGGGGAAGTCTCCATGCCGGGGTACGGGCTGTATGACCGCGCGATGGGCGCCTGCTACCTGAACGGCCTGTGGGAAGCAATTTCAAAATCATGCTGACGTAAAACCGTCACAAACCGCCCTGTGCCGATTATGGCGCAGGGCGGTTTGTATTGGGAAATATAATCAGCCTTTTTCTTTCGGTTTAAAAATGGACGCAATCAGCAGCGAGAAAAAGATCGCGGCCGCCACACCGGCGGCGGAAGCTGTAAACCCTCCGGTGAGTATGCCGAGCGCGCCCTTTTCCGCAACCGCCTTTTTAACGCCCTTGGCAAGCAGGCTGCCAAAACCGAGCAGCGGCACGCTGGCTCCCGCGCCGGCAAAATCGATCAGCTTTTGATACCAGCCCAGCCCGCCGAGGATAACGCCCGCCACGACATAGGAGGTCAGAATGCGGGCGGGGGTCAGCTTGGTATAATCAATCAGGACCTGTCCGATTGCACAGATAATGCCGCCTACCACAAACGCTTTCAACAGATCGATTAAAACACTCATGATATCCGGGCTCCTGTCTTTTGTGACGAAATATAAACCAGATGTGCAATTGACGCAATGCTCTCTCCCTGCTGCACTACGGTCGGGCTCATCAGGGCGCCTGTCGCGATGAACAAAATATCGTTGAGCTGCCCTTTTCGCATCAGCGGGAAAATATGCCCGCACATTACGGACGCGGAGCAGCCGCAGCCGCTGCCGCCGGAATGGACGTCCTGTTTTTCCATATTGTAGAGCATCAGGCCGCAGTCGGTATGCGCGTGTTCCAGATTGTAGCCATCCTGCAGCA
>JAEXAZ010000059.1 GCA_023394255.1 Bacillota bacterium
CGCCCACAGAGGTACCTGTTACGATGGACGGTTTTATATCCAGTTCGCTGAGCGCCTGCCAGACACCAATCTCGTAAGCGCCGCGGCTTCCGCCGCCGGATAATACCAATGCCGTTTTCAGCTGTACCCACCTGCCTTTCCTTTTATAGTATATCAAAAAATAGAATCGGATTGGCGTGTCTGTATTTATTTTTGGCAATAAAGCGTTTGCGCAGACATTGACTTCTGTTTGGTACTATTTTATAATATGTTAATACTTGCTTACTGCACCATTAGAGGTCCGAAAGGAGAGCGCAGCATGACAGAACAGATACAGTCGGGACGCAAAGCAACTTTTGTGGTGGAAGTCCAGTTCCAGCAGAACAATACCCTGCAGGGAACTGTCCGCTGGCTGGAAGAGAAAAGAAGCCAGCGGTTTCGAAGCACGCTGGAGCTGATGAAGCTGATGGATGACGCGTTAAAGCGGAACAATGAAAAGCGTGTGTCTGCCGAACAGCTTGAATGGGAGCCGGTTCCTTCAGATATGCCCTTGTAAGTATTGGAAGATTATGATAGAATAGTGGCGGAACTGGTAGGAAATGAGGGCTTGATGTGGTAATATGCCCAAAATGCGGCCGGCCTGTCAGCGGGCGTGCCCGAAGCTGCGGCTACTGCGGGGAATCTTTGGTAAATGAATATTTCAGCCAGGCTCAAACGGGGGACAGGAAGCCCGCTCCGGTGTCTGCCGGTGCGATTGCCGCAATGGTGCTGGGCGTTTTTGGGGGACTTATTCTGTTGGCCGCGCTGGTTTTCCGCCTGTTGCCGCTGTTTGGTTTCTGGGTTTCGCCGATTACCGATATTCGCTGGTGGGTCATCACCCTGTTGATGACGGTTCTTCCGGTGATTTATCTGATCACGCAGATAACCCTGCGTGGGGAACGGTTTTCGATGGTTCCCGATGCGGTTTCGTTGTTTTGTTCCGTAACTGCGCTTTCCATGACCGTACAGCTTTATCTGATGCGGGGGACGCAGCCATTTGACGGGCCCGATGCGCTTCCTTATCTCTTGACGCTGGGATGCATCCTTGTGGCGGTCGCAAGTATCTCCGCGATTCTTACCTATCGCAAACCGGAATAAAGTTGCCGCGCAGAATTCTGCGCGGCGTTTTCATCGGGTCAATTTGTCGGAAGCTTGAGTTTGTTCGGCAGATTCAGGACAATCAGGGAGGCAAATACTGCCGCAACGCCCAACAGGCTGGCTGTAGTAGCAGGCTCATGAAACAGGAAGATGCCCGCGAACGTCGCGACGACCGGTTCGACCGACGCCATAATCGCGGCTTTTCCGGCAGGGACCTGCTTCAGGCCCTGCGTATAGAGCAGATAGGGGATTGCGCTGCCGAGCAGCCCCAGTCCAAGAAGGTACCAGCCGGAACCCGGAGAATCCGCCAAGAGCCGGGGGAACTCACCAAACCCCGCAAAGGGCAGAACTCCGATGCAGGCGAAGAGGAAGGTATAAGTGGTGACGGTGATCGAATGGTAACGTTCCAGCGCGTATTTGGCGAAGATGCTGTAAAGGGCATAGCCAAAGCCGGAACCAAGCCCTGCCAGAATCCCGACTGGGGAAATTTGCAGGGAACCTTGCCCGACGCCTGCAACCAACGCACAGCCTGCGAAAGCGAGCGCGAGAGCGGACAGCTTGCGGCGGGTCAGTTTTTCATGAAAAAGGAAGAGGGACAGGAGTGTTACAAATGACGGCGCAGTATAGAGCAGGATCGCCGCCGCTGAAAGAGAGCAGAGGCGGATAGTGGTAAAATAGCAGTAGTTAAAAAAGACGATACTGAAAATACCGGTTCCGACAAAACACCAGCAGTCCCGCAAGCGGATTTTCAGCAGTTTTCGATCGGTCGCCAGCAGAAACAGAACTAAAATAAAAGCGGTAATCGATGCGCGGCTGGCAACGATCTGCATCGGGCCGAATCCGGGCAGGTTTCTGACGAAAACACCGATCAGCCCCCAAAGCGCGGCACCGGACAGGATATATAAATAAGGAAGGATCTGCATATTTTGATTCCCTCGTTTCTGCCTGTAATTGTACCACAGCAAGCGGCCTCCGTCTATCTTTTGAAGGTGCTTATTGAGAAATCGCACAGAATGTGGCATAATGAAGCTGGCGGAAATTTAACTGAAAGGCGATTCAACGGATGCTTCCATTTATTATAGAAGAGCGGACAGTCTGGGAACGGCTGGCCGAGGCCAAAAAACCGATTGTGCTCTACGGCATGGGATTGGGTGCGGAGAAAATTCTCCGGATTATGAAAACCTGTCATATAACCGTGTCTGATATTTTTGCGAGTGACGATTTTGTCCGCGGGCAATCCTTTCATGGCTGGCAGGTGAGGACACTTGCCGAGGTGCAGGCGCGCTACGACGATTTTATCATTGTCGTAGCGTTTGCGTTCTGGCAGGGCGGGCTGTTAAGGCGGGTGGAAACCCTCAGTAAACAGTATGAGCTTTACGCGCCGCATGTGCCGGTAGTAGGGACAACTGCGGTGGACAGTTCCTACCTTGACAGGCATGAAGCGGAGATTCGGGCTGCTTATCGCCTGATGACGGACGAGCAGAGCCGCAGGGTTTATGCCGCCGTCTGGAATTACAGGCTGAGCGGCAAAATTTCGTATATCCGAGAAGTTACTACTCCGAAAGAGGAGGCGTATGCCCTTATTTGCCCCTCTGCAAACGACGTTTATCTTGATCTCGGCGCGTACGATGGGGACACGATTCGGGAGATGGCGGCCTATGCGGGCGGCGCGCTTCGCAAGGTAGTCGCACTGGAACCCGATCCGAAAAACCTTCGGAAGCTGTCCGCATTTGCAGAAACTTATTCCGGTGATCTGCATCTGATCAATGCCGGTGTTTACGACCGGGATACTTCCGTCATTTTTTCCAATAAGGCAGGCCGCCATTCCGCCGTCTCCAGAGACGGGAAAGGGATTGCAATGCCGATGCGCTCGATTGACAGCGTGATGGGAGAGGAACCGGTCACTATTATTAAAATGGATGTGGAAGGGGAGGAAGCCAGAGCGCTTGCAGGCGGCAAGGCCGTGCTCCTGCGGGACTGCCCGCGGCTGATTGTCTCCGCCTACCACCGCAACGAAGATGCCTTCGCGCTGCCGCTGCAAATCCGCGCGCTGAATCCCGGCTATCGGATTTATCTGAGGCAGCATCCGTATATTCCTGCGTGGGACAACGACCTCTATGCGGTGAAAGAAGGATTTATATGAACCCGTTCCCTTATTCGGAGGACAACAAACGCTATCATACCTATAGTTATTATCTGCGGCACAGGTTTGACGGAAAGGTTTCCCGCGTCAGCTTGAATGCGGGGCTGTCCTGCCCGAATCTGGATGGAACCAAAGGTAACGGCGGCTGTTCCTATTGTTCGCCCGGCGGGAGCGGGGAGTTCGGCGGAAATCCCCGCCAACCGGTTTCAGAACAGTTTGCGGATGTTGCCGCCAAAATTGGGGAAAAGTGGGATACACAGAAGCATATTGCCTATTTTCAGGCGAGAACCAATACGTATGCGCCTGTAAACCGGCTGAGGGCTCTGTATGAGGAGGCGCTGAACTGTCCCGGTGTCGTGGGGCTTTCGATTGCGACCCGCCCGGACTGCCTGCCTGACGATGTGTGCGACCTGCTGGGGGAGCTGGCGGAAAAAACCTATCTGACGGTGGAGCTGGGCTTGCAGAGCGTCTGGGAGAAAACCGGGAGGCGCATCAACCGTTGCCATACTTGGGAGGATTTCCTAAACGGCTATGAAAAGCTGCATAAACGCGGGATTCTGGTCGGCGCTCATATTATCGACGGGCTGCCCGGCGAAACGCCGGCGATGATGCTGAAAACGGCGGAAGAGCTTGCAAAGCTGGACCTGCATCTCGTCAAAATCCATCTGTTGCACGTAATCCGGGGAACACGGCTGGCGGAACAGTATCTGTCCGGGGAATTTTCCCTGCTTTCGCGCAGAGAGTATGTGGATATTGTATGCAGCCAGTTGGAGCTGTTTCCGCCGGAATTTGTTCTGGGCAGGCTGACGGGGGATGGCGCGCCGGAACAGCTGATCGGCCCGGCGTGGAGCCTGAAAAAACTCTGTGTCCTTAACGAGATTGACAAGGAATTCGTCCGCCGGGACAGCTGGCAGGGGAAGTATTTTAC
>JAEXAZ010000202.1 GCA_023394255.1 Bacillota bacterium
TGCCTGTACATATCGCGGAAAATCCGCTTGACTGCGTTGCGCTGGGAACCGGCAAGGTGCTGGACGATATCGACCGCCTGCATGAACTTTTGGCGGATGACGATAAGAGCTACTGATCCTGTTTGAAAGAAAGCCGGGGAACGCGTGCAAGCGCGTTCCTTGCTGTTCGGAGGAAAGCATTGGGAGATTTCTTGAAAAGCGCTCGGTTTAAAATTTTATTTGGCGTGTTCATTCTGCTGCTCTTCTTTATGCTGCGCGCGGCGTGGACAGGCGGGCTCTCTCCGCTCCTGAGCCAGGGGACGGGCTTGCTTGTCACACCCTTGCAGAAGGCGTCTTCCAGCATTTCCGACGCGGTGAGCGGTTACTTTCAGCGATATGTCCGCGCGGACGAGCTGGCGGCGGAAAATGCCGCGCTGCAGTCGGAGGTTAATGAGCTGCGCAGCCAATTGGTTGACTATGAGCAGTACCGCCAGGAAAATGAAAACCTGCGCCAGTATATCGGACTGAAGGAGGAGAATCCCGACTTTGAGCTGGAGCCTGCTTCGGTGGTCAAGCGCGACTCAGACGACCGGTTTTTCTCCTTTATGATTGATAAAGGTTCCATCAACGGGATAGCGCTTTATGATACGGTTATTTCACCGGAAGGGTTGGTGGGAGCGATCACAGAGGTCGGCCCCAACTTTTCCAAGGTGACGACGATATTGGATGTCCGTTCCAAAGTGGGCGCGTATGACAACCGCACCCGGGACATCGGCATTGTAAACGGCGATATCGAGCTGGCGGCCGAAGGGAAATGCAAACTAACCTATCTGCCGCGCGAAAGCGGGGCCGCCAAGGATGATCTTGTGGTGACAAGCGGCGGCAGCATCTATCCGAAAAACCTGGTTATCGGAAAGGTTACGGAAATCCGGGAGGGAGAGGGGAAGATCTCTCTGTACGCGGTGGTTGAGCCTGCCGCCGATATCAAAAATCTGACGGACGTTATGGTGATTAAGTCCTATCAGGGACAGGGTGAGCCGGATGAATAGCAAGACAAAAATTATCCTTGCAAAGTATACGGTTTACGCGGTTGCCCTGATCGTGCTTTATGTTTTGCAGACAACCCCGCGGTTTCTGACAATTCTGGATGTGAAACCCAACTTTGTGATTCCTGCGGCAGTGGGGATCGCCATGCTGGAAGGGGAGTTTATCGGCGGCCTGTACGGCGCGTTCGCAGGGGTCCTCTGTGATCTGGGCGGGCGGATGCTGTTTGGCTTCAATTCGATTATCCTGCTGGTGTCCTGCGTCTGCGTGGGGCTGCTGGTGATTTATCTCCTGAGGCCGGGCGTCATTAACTTTGTTTTGCTTGTCACAGGCACAATGCTGATACGGGGGCTGCTGGAATACCTGCTTAGTTATGTCCTGTGGGATTTTGAGAATGTCTGGATGGTGCTTGCCTATATGATTTTGCCGGGGGTTCTATATACGGCGGCGGTTTCCCCGCTGATCTATTATCTGCTCCGCTGGCTGAACGGGAAATTTTCAGAATACCTGCAGGTTTGACAGGAAGCGGTTTGGACAATTGTTTTAGAAGGGACTATTTAATAGGAGAACAAGATGAAATCAGCCTCGCAAACACTAAGAATCATTATTTTAGCTGCGGTTACCATTGTGTTGCTGCTGCTGTATTCGCTCAGCCTGATGCAGATGCAGGTGGTAAATGGGGAAACATTTGCGAACATCGTGGAACAGGGCACTACGAAACAGCAGCGGATTAAAGCTGCCCGCGGGGAGATACTTGACCGCAACGGGCGCCCGCTTGCCGTAAATGCGCTGGGACGCGATGTCGCCATTGATAAGGCCTACCTGCCCAGAAGCCAGATGAACGAAGTCATTTTGCGGCTGATCAAAATCATGGAGGATGCGGACGAGGACTGGATTGACAACCTGCCGCTGACTGAAACCGCGCCCTTTGCTTTCAAGGAGGGCGAAGGATACGAAAATGCGATTGCAACTCTGAAGAAAACCCTGGGAATGCAGCAATACGCCACAGCGGAGAATGTTGTAGAAAATCTACGAAAAGTATACGACCTGGAAGAACTGGGCAATGAGGATTTCCGCAAGGTGGCCGGAGTCCGTTATGAAATGCAGCGCCTGGACTTCAGCATTTCCAATCCATATACCTTTGCCACCGACATCAAAATTGAAACCGTGCCCAAAATCAAGGAGCGCAGTTTCGAACTGCCGGGCGTGGATGTTGTGGAAAGCACCATCCGCCAATATGTCAGCGGGGATGTGGCGCCCCATGTGATCGGCAGTATCGGCAAAATCTATCAGGAACAATGGGAACCCGCGGAGAAAGTGAGCGAAGGCGCCGTTATCAACGGGCTGGTGTACCAGATGACGGATACGATTGGCAAGGAGGGCGCCGAACTCGCGTTTGAACAATACCTGAAGGGACAGGACGGGCAAAGGCAGATTACCCTGAACTCCAGCGGCGACGTGATTGACGTGGTTGAAGAGAAAGAGCAGGTGCCCGGGAATACGGTCATTCTGACCATCGACTCCCAGCTGCAGAAGGTTGCGCAGGAAGCGCTGGAAAACAAAATCCATATGATGCAGAACGATCTGGTAACCTATCCGCCGGGCAAGGGCCATGAGGCGGATGCCGGCGCGGTTGCCGTTGTGAACGTTAAAACGGGAGAAATCCTTGCTTTGGCAACCTATCCGTCCTATAACCTCACTACTTTCCGACAGGACTATGCGCAGCTTTCGGAAGATCCGCTGCGGCCCATGTTCAACCGTGCGCTGAACGGCACCTATACGCCCGGCTCTATCTTTAAGCCTGTCATTGCGCTGGGCGCGCTTTCGGAGGGGGTTGTCACCCCGACCGACACGGTGAACTGCACCGGCGTGTATACACGGTGGACCAGCTGGCAGCCTCGCTGCCTGAGCGCCCATGGGCTGGTCAACGTGATGGATGCGCTGAAATATTCCTGCAACATCTATTTTTATGATGTGGGATACCGCCTCGGCATCGGAAAGATCGATGAATATGCCGCCAAACTGGGGCTCGGACTTCCAACCGGCATTGAGCTGCCGGAAGCGGTGGGGCGTGTTTCGTCGCCTGAAGTCAAAGAGCAGATCCATCAGGGGGAGGATCGCATCTGGCAGGACGGCGATACGGTGCAGGCCTCCATCGGCCAGCTGGATACAAAGCTGTCTCCGCTTCAGCTTGCCAACTATGCGGCTACCCTTGCAAGCGACGGCGAACGGATGAAGCTGACGCTGCTCAAATCAGTGAAATCTTACACATTCGATAAAACCCTGTATGAACATCAGCCGGAAGTGGCTGAGGAGACCGATTCTCCGGCGGCATTCGCGGCTATCCGCGAGGGCATGGAGCGCGCCGCCGGGCTGGGCGGAAGCGCCGGCGCCGTATTTGGCAACTACCCGATTCAGGTGGCCTGTAAAACCGGTACGCCGGAAACGAGCACCGACCCGAACTCTACTTTTATCGCCTACGCGCCTGCCGAAGACCCTCAGATCGCTGTCAGTGTGATCATCGAAAAGGGCTGGCACGGCTATACCGGAGGGCCTGTGGCCAAAGAGATTTTTGATTCGTATTTCTTTTCCAACAAAGGGAAAACTTCAGCGTCCATTGCATACGGTACGCTGCTTTCCTGACAAAGCAGAAAAGGGGGAGGAGCCGTATGGGGCAGACGATTCTGATTACCAGCGGGCAAGGCGGAGCGGGCAAATCGGTGGTCTGTTCCGGCTTGGGCGAAGCGCTGGCAAGACAGGGCAAGCGGGTGCTTCTGCTCGAGGGCTCGCGGCGTTCACTGGATGTGATGCTTGGCGTTTCCGACAGCATTCTGTTTGATTTTTCCGATGTCGCCGGCCGAAACTGCGATTTAGCCGACGCAATGGTGGCAGTCGGCGAAACAGGCCTTCTCCACCTTGTTTGCGCGCCGGTCGCGGAAACCGTCCCGGTGGACGCACAATTGTGCCGCGAGCTGATTCAGGCGGTCGCACCGCACTTCGACCATGTCCTGATTGAAGCGGACGGCATGGACAGGCAGACGCTGTCCGCATATGCGGGGGCCGTCAAACGGGCCGTTCTGGTTTGTGCTCCCGACCGGATCAGCGCGCGGGCTTCGAGGGTGGTTTCAGACGCGCTGTTTGCGGAGCATCTGTCGGATATCAGGCTTTGTGTGAACAAACTGCCCCGTGATTTTGAGCATCAGCGCGCAATCCCGGACCTGGACTGGCTGGTTGACAATGTCTGCGCACAGCTGATCGCCGTAATTCCCTATGATAAGGCATTGTCCGCCGGGACGATAGGGCATTCTATCAGTTTGTCGAATGTATCCAAATTGATATTTGATAATTTTGCACAAAGAATTCTTGGAAACTATATTGATTTGTTGATTGAATAAGTGCTATAATAACACATAATACTAAAATTGGAACGTTATGGCAGATCTTTCCGGTTTGTTGCTCTGCTTGGGGAACAAATATGCTGGAAAGCTGATTGTATGACAATATGACCGGGAGGTATATAATATTATGAATATCGCATTGATTGCCCATGATTCCAAAAAGGAATTAATGGTCCAGTTCTGCATTGCTTACTGCGGCATATTCAGCCGCCACAGCCTCTGCGCAACCGGAACCACGGGGAAGCTGGTGGCGGAGGCGACCGGCCTGGAGGTGTTTCGTTTTCTGAGCGGTTCGCAGGGCGGCGACCAGCAGATTGCCGCGCGCATTGCCTGTAATGAAATCGACCTCCTGCTGTTCTTCCGTGACCCGATCCGCGCGAACCCCGGGGAACCGGATGAAGCCGGCCTGCTCCGCCTGTGCGATGTGCACAATATCCCGGTGGCGACCAATATTGCTACCGGCGAGGCCCTGATCCATGCTCTGGAGCGCGGCGACCTTGATTGGCGCAATATCGTGAATCCGAAGCGGTAGGGCGGCCTGTCGGATATCGAATAAAGGCGTTTCACGCGGGAAGAGTAGCGGGATGCGGCGGACAGAGAGGGTGCAGCAAGCTGGAATGCGCCTGCGCCGGTGAGTCCTGTGAAAGACACCCGTGCAGCCTGCCGTGACGAGCGGCACGTAGCTCCTGCGTTAAAGGGTTTGAGCGGGGCGCGTTCGCGCCCAACAAGGGTGGCACCACGTGGAATCTCCTCGTCCCTTTGTATGGCGTTGTCATACATTGCGGCGGGGATTTTTTCATTTTAGGATAGATGGATTTTGTTTTTACGATATGTATATTTTCAGGAGGATTATACTATGGCGATTATCACCAATGCGCCGCGCGGCACACAGGATGTGCTGCCCGCACAAAGCGGCAAATGGCAGTATGTGGAGCAGAAAGCGCTGGATGTGGCGGGGCTGTTCGGCTTCCGCGAGATCCGGTTTCCCACCTTTGAGCACACAGAGCTGTTCCACCGCTCGGTGGGCGATACCACCGATGTGGTGCAGAAGGAAATGTATACGTTTCAGGACAAGGGCGGACGTTCCATTACGCTGCGCCCGGAGGGGACCGCGGGTACCATGCGCGCCATCCTGCAAAACGGGCTGCTTAACGACGTCATGCCGCTGAAGGTCAGCTATGTAACCAGCTGTTTCCGCTACGAAAAGCCGCAGGCGGGCCGCCTGCGGGAATTCCACCAGTTCGGGGTGGAGATGGTGGGTTCCGCCGCTCCCGCCGCCGACGCCCAGACGATTGCGGTCGCGAAGACAATTTTTGATTCGCTGGGAATCACCGGGCTGGAACTGGAAATCAATTCAATCGGCTGCCCGGAATGCAGGGCAAACTACCACGAGGCGCTGAAAGCCTATTTCCGGAGCCATTTTGAGGAACTGTGCGAGACCTGCCGCGAGCGCCTCGATAAAAACCCCATGCGGATTCTGGACTGCAAAAGCCCAGTCTGTGTGGAGCTTGCAAAAAACGCGCCGGTGGTGCTGGACTATATCTGCGACGACTGCAAAACACATTTTGAAGGCTTGAAAAAGCACCTTGACGCGATGGGAATCGCTTATAAAGTCAATCCGGCCATTGTGCGGGGGCTCGACTATTATACGCGCACCGTGTTTGAATTTGTCGCCACCGGAATCGGTGCGCAGGGCACTGTCTGCGGCGGAGGCCGTTATGACGGGCTGATCGAGCTGCTGGGCGGGCAGCCGACCCCGGCCATCGGCTTTGCAATGGGGCTGGAAAGGTTATTGCTCGTTATGGAGCAGTGCGGCTGCGAATTCCCGCCGGATCAGGGCTGCACGATCTATCTCGGCAGCATGGGCGAAGCCGCCGCGCTGAAAGCGTCGGAACTCTGCATGAGGCTGCGGGACGAAGGCTTTTACGCGGAGTGTGACATTGTCGGGCGCAGCGTCAAAGCGCAGATGAAATATGCGGATAAGCTGCACGCAAAATACAGCTGCATCCTCGGCGATAACGAGCTTGAGACGGGCAGGGTAAAGGTCAAACGCATGGACAGCGGTGAAACGGAGGAAGTTTCGCTGGAGGCGGACGCGTTTATCCGGTTTATTTACGCCGGGACACTCGATGAGCTGACCGATGAAACCGACGGCATACTCGGTTCCATTTCGAAAATCAAAGGAGAATCAAACTGATGGATACAATGCAGGGCTTAAAAAGAACAAAATATTGCGGGGAATTCACGGCGGCCGATATCGGCAGGCAGGTGGTTGCCTGCGGCTGGGTGCAGAAAATCCGCGACAAGGGAATGCTGGTTTTCATCGATCTGCGCGACCGCAGCGGCATTTTGCAGCTTGCGTTTGACGACCAGACCGACGCGGCGCTGCGCGCAAAGGCGCAGACAGCGCGCGCGGAGTTTGTGCTGATGGCAAAGGGGACCGTGCGCCGCCGCGAATCCGTCAATCCGGAGCTGCCTACGGGTGAAATTGAACTGTATGTGGACGATCTGCGGATTCTGGCAAAAAGCCAGACCCCTCCGTTTGAGATTACCGATACCACCAACGTGAAAGAGGACCTGCGGTTAAAATACCGCTATCTGGATTTACGCCGCGGCGAAATGCAGAATGCGCTGAAAATGCGCCATAAAATTGTCAAAATCGCACGCGACTATTATGACGAAAACGGATTTCTGGAGATCGAGACGCCCAACCTGATTAAATCCACACCGGAAGGCGCCCGCGACTATCTGGTTCCGTCCCGCGTCAATCCGGGCTGCTTCTACGCGCTCCCGCAGTCGCCCCAGCTTTATAAGCAGCTGCTGATGCTTTCCGGTTATGACCGCTACATGCAGGTGGCGCGCTGCTTCCGCGACGAAGACCTGCGCGCGGACCGCCAGCCGGAATTTACCCAGATTGATATTGAGATGTCCTTTGTAGATGAAGAGGATGTCATGACGGTCAACGAGGGCTTCATGAAAAAGGCGTTCAGGGAAGCGCTGGGCATTGACATTAAGACCCCGTTCCTGCGCATGCCTTATGCCGAGGCAATGGAGCGTTTCGGCTCGGACAAACCCGACACCCGCTTCGGCCTTGAGTTAGTGGATTTGTCCGACCTGCTCCAAAACTGCGGATTTAAAGTCTTTCAGGGCGCTTTGGAGGGCGGAAGCGTCCGCGCGATCAACGTGAAGGGCGCGGCGGACCACCTCTCCCGCAAGGAGATTGACAAGCTGGTGGAATTTGTAAAAACCTATCGTGCGAAAGGGCTTGCCTATACCAGGCTGACTTCCGAAGGGGAATCCTCCTCCTACGAGAAGTTTTTGACCGACGCAGAAAAAACGGCCATCCGCGGGCGGATGGGCGCGCAGACCGGCGACGTGCTCCTGATTGTGGCGGACAGCAAAAATCAGACGGTGTTTGACAGCCTCGGAGCGCTGCGCTGCGAGCTTGCCGCCAAACTGGGGCTGATTCAAAAGGATGTGTTCAACTTCCTGTGGGTCACCGAATTCCCGCTGTTTGAATACAGCGAGGAGGAAGACCGGTATGTTGCGAAGCACCATCCGTTCACGCACCCCGCTCTGGAAGATCTGGACAAGCTGGAAAGCGACCCCGGCGCCTGCCGCGCCCGCGCTTATGATATGGTGCTCAACGGCTGCGAGGTGGGCGGAGGTTCTATTCGTATCAGTGTGCCGGAGCTCCAGGAGCGCATGTTTAAAGCGCTCGGCTTTGATGATGTCACCGCGCATAAGCAGTTCGGCTATCTGATCGACGCATTTAAATTCGGAGCGCCGCCTCACGGAGGGATGGCCTACGGCCTTGACCGACTCGTCATGCTGATGCTGCAGAAGAGTTCAATCCGCGACGTGATCGCGTTCCCGAAGGTGCAGAACGCAAGCGAGCTGATGACCCAGTGCCCGGCTCCCGTGGAAGAGAAGAGCCTGAAGGAACTTTCGATTCAAGTGGATTTGCAGAAAACCGGAGAATAATTGGAATGGAGGGCGAATGGGCATTGCCGCTGCGGCGGACGTCCATTCGCCCTCTTGATTTTAGGGCGTCATTCCAAACGGCAGCCAAGTATGATATAATTCACAATAGGAATGGGCCAGGTGTGCAGTCCCATGATATAATTTATAGTTACTTCGCTTGTGATGATCTGATAATTCCGAGAAAGCGATTCACAATATCTTTGGGGAGAAAAGGGGAACAACATGAAAAGAATCATCTGTGAAAGCTGTGGGAAGCGATATGACTATGACCGTGACGAAACCTGCCCGAAATGCGGGGCTTATAATCGGCCTGCCCCGCGTCCGCGGAGTTTTGAGAGCGGCACCCGGGAAACTGCGGCATCACAGCCCTTTTGGAACACAGCCGCCTGGAAACGGTACAAGGGGAAAAAGTCCGTATCCGGAAAAAAAGTGGCGTGGGGGTTTGCTCTTGTTGCGATTGTGAAGATCGCATTCTCGTTGGTTGGGTATTTCGGCGATGAACTGAGGCAGGTGTTCCCCGCCGATTTCTTCAGCATCGGGACCCGCATTGAGGAAACGGCGGCGCAGGAAAGCATTGACGAGCAGGCAGCTGATGGCGGGCAGCCGCCTTATACAAAGGAAAGCGGCGCGGAGGCCGACGTCTACAGCCGCCGCTATTCTTCCGACAAATTTGATTTTCAGCCGGCGGACGGTGTCCACATCGTTGTGAATGAATATGGAACGATGAAGGGCGAGCCTTTTGCAAAACTTCTGGACGACGGATACCAGTGCACCTATGTGGACATCACTTTCGTGGTGACAAATTTTGAACAGGCGGCGGATGCCTATGTGACGGAACCTTATATCGAAGCGGACGGGGAATCTTACAATTCTCTGCCGCCCGATGGGCTATATGGTGTTTCGGGGTGCATGCCGCTCGATTACAGCCCGCTTGGCGAAGGGGCATATGCCGTAACGGGTCAGCTGTATTTTGCCGTCCCGGAGGATATGGAATCGTTTCAGCTCTGCTGGGACTCCTCAAATGGAGATACGCAATCGTTTGAGCTTCCTTTTTTTTCGGCAACAGATACATGGAATGTATAACAACGATTAGGAGAGTTTTATGAAACAGGAACGCAATTTTGCCGGAATTACCGTGACCCGCAAGGCGGAACGGGCGATAGAAGGCGGCCATCCGTGGGTTTACGACGCGGAACTGATCAAAACGGAGGGAACCTGTGAAAACGGCGGCCTTGTGGACGTGATGAGCGTCAAGGGAAAATACCTGGGTACCGGGTTTCTCAGCGAGCGATCGAAAATCCGCATCCGGCTGATTTCACGCAACGCGAACGACCGGTTTGATGAAGCATTTTTTGAACGGCGTATCCGCTACGCCTGGGATTACCGCAAAACGGTCATGCAAGACGATATTGGCTGCTGCCGCATCATATTCGGGGAGGCGGACGCGTTCCCGGGGCTGACGGTTGACCGTTTCGGCGATATTCTTGTCACACAGACGCTGTCATTGGGGATGGAACAGCGTAAATCCATGCTTTTCCCGCTTTTGTATCGTGTGCTGCGGGAGGATGGACAGGAAATCCGGGGCATTTATGAGCGGAACGACGTCGCCATCCGGGAACTCGAAGGGATGGAACAGAACAAGGG
>JAEXAZ010000069.1 GCA_023394255.1 Bacillota bacterium
GTTTCTGCCTTCATCCGCAATGATATTGGTGTTCATATCCGTTGCCATATAGCCGGGGGCAAGTGCGTTGATTGTAATGTTCTTGCAGGCCCATTCGTTCGCAAACGCCTTGGTCAGCTGGGAAACACCGCCCTTTGACGCCGCGTAAGCCGGTACGGTGAAGCCGCCGAAGAAGGAAAGCATCGAGGCAATGTTGACGATTTTTCCGCCGCCGTTTGCAAGGAAGTGGCGTCCGGCCAGCTGGCACATTGCAAACACCGAGGTCAGGTTCACGTCCAGAACGAAGTTCCAGTCTTCCATCGGGAACTCTTCGCATTTATGACGTCTCTGAACGCCCGCGCCGTTTACCAGAATATCCAGCCCGCCCATCCGTTCAACTGCTTTTTGAAATGCCGCTTCACGCTCAGCCGCATTGCTGAGGTTCACACGGATACCGTGGCATTGATAGCCCTTCTGGCAGAACTCCGCCGCAACCTCTTCGGTTTTGGGGGACAGATCAAAAATCGTTACTTCGGCGCCTGCCTCCATAAGCCCTTCTGCCATACCGTTGCTCAGGCCCTGGGCCGCCCCGGTTACGATTGCTTTTTTCCCCGTAAGGTCAAATAGATTTGCCATAATCACAGTTCCTTCTTTATTATAATATAGTTACGTCCGGTCAACCCTTATACTGGGTCAGCGCCGGATCTTCCACAGCCTTGTCATAGCTGCGGCCGTCCGGCTCGAATGCCGCCAGCACCCAGAAGTAGGTGTTGCGGACCGACGGCGACGCTACGGTGGGATGGTAACCGCAGGGGGCCAGCACCATGCTGCCGCTGTGCACCGTGTGGGTTACGATATCCTCCACATCCCCGCTTTGCAGATAGCTGACATGGAAGCCGAATTTCGGCAGGGGCATATCAAAGTAGCAGTAAGCTTCCTCCAGATAGTTTTCATGCTGATGCGGGGGCCAGCTCGTCCACGCGCCCTGACCGCCCCAGGTCAAACCGGCGATGATACGCGAAGCAGGCGTTTGGGGATCCAATGTAAACATCACTTCGCGCTGACCGACGCCCTGCCCATGGATCTGGTGGATGTTACCAATCGGAAGCGACGGGTCATATTTCCGGAAGAACGGCGATCCGATCCCCGCGCATTTCGCGCCGCCGATATAGAAAACGCAGTCTTCCAGAGCGATAATTTTCACGGAATTGCCGCCCGGAATATAGAAAGCATCAAAACGTTCCAGCTTTTGTGTCAGAGAGGGATGGTCCGCCAGCTGTGCGCTGCCCGAAAGCAGAACCGGGTGCAGTTCGAGCCCACCGGAATTCAGGATATAATGCTCATTTTTCGGCAGATTGAGACGGTAGATATAAACCGCTTTGCAGTCGGCCTTGCCCGGAACGATGACCTCATGGAAGCCGGGCGTCTCAGGGGACTGAAAGCCCCATTTTTCCATGCGTTGCTTATTGGATTGAGTTTGCATATCAGTTTCCTCCTCTTTTTTGGCTAAATCAGACAAGCAGGGTGCTGAGGCCGGGAATAAATACGATCAGAAAGAACACCGCGGTATACCCGATAAAAAACGGCATTTCTCCGCGTGCGATTTCACCCATTTTCAGTTTGGAAACGGACGCTGCCGAGAACAGGTTGACCGCAACCGGCGGCGTCATGGTCCCAATTACATTGGAAATGGAAACAATCATGCCGAAGTGAATCGGGTTGACGCCCAGACTTGCGGCAATCGGCCAGAGTACCGGCACCAAAAGCACACAGGTTGCGATTCCCTCCAGGAACGTGCCGAACAGCATAAGAATCACCGCAATGATAAAGCAGAACATCCATGGGGCAAGGTTCATGCCTACAATCGCACTGATCAGATCGTTGGAAATTCCCGAGAAGGTGAACAGCCAGGAAAACGCGGTGGAAGTAGCAATAATGAACAGCATCATAGCACTGCTTTTCCCGGAATCCAGAATAATCCGGTAGATTTCTTTCAGGCTGATTTCACGGTAGACAAACACGCCGACAATGAAAGAATATACGACTGCGACCGCGGCGGACTCGGTGGGAGTCAGCAGGCCGGAGTAAATACCGCCCAGAATAATGACCGGAAGCAGAATGGCGGGAATCGCTTTAAAGAAGTTGACGCCCAGTTCCCGCAGGGTGATTTTTCCGGAGTTTTTCGGCCATTGCTCTTTCTTCGCCAGGAAGACGGAAACCCCCACCAGCACGACTGCGATCATGGCGCCGGCCACAATGCCGCCTTTAAACATATCGCCTACCGAACTGCTGGTAATGGTGCAGTAAACCACCATGATAATCGACGGGGGGATAATAGGCCCAAGACCGCCCGATACGGCGAGAAGACCCGCACAGCGTTCCGGCGGATAGCCGAGTTTCACCATTTCAGGATACAGCATGGAGCCGATCGCCAGAACAGTCGCCGGCGCGGAACCGGACAGCGCGGCGAAAAACGCACAGGCCAGCACCATTGCGTAAGCCATGCCGCCGCGCACGTTGCCGATGATGCTGTTGCAAAAATCGACAAGACGGCGGGAAATACCGCCCTTGGTCATAAAATTGCCCGCAAGGACAAAAAACGGAATCGCCATGATGGAGACGGAGTCCAGCGCGGTAAACATGCGCTGCGGAATCACCGCCAGCGGCACGTCAAAGGTCAGCAGAGCCGCAAGGGTCGCGGCGCCAAGGGAAACGGAAATCGGCACGCCGATGATCAAAAGGACAACCAATGTTCCAAACAGGACTAATGCGGTCATGCGTTTTCCTCCTTTCCGGCCTGTTTATTCAAAAGCAGCATAATCAAGGCGGCAGACTGAATTACCGTAATGATTCCAAAGCTCAGAGGCAGCGCAAAATAAG
>JAEXAZ010000133.1 GCA_023394255.1 Bacillota bacterium
TTCCAGCCCTTATTCCGCTTCCAAAGCGTCCGCCGACCTGCTTGTGCTCGCCTATCACCGAACGTTTGGCGTCCCGGTATCCATTTCCCGCTGTTCCAACAATTACGGCCCCTACCAGCATCCCGAAAAACTGATTCCGCTGACCATTCGGCATGCGCTGGAGGACCGCCCGATTCCCGTCTACGGGACAGGGGAAAACGTACGCGACTGGATTTTTGCGGAAGATCATTGTGCGGCTGTCGATTTGATCCTTCGGCACGGGAAAGTTGGGGGACTTTATAATATCGGCGGGCGTCAGGAAAGGTCCAATCTGTCTGTAATCAAAACAATATTGGAGATTCTCGGAAAACCCGAAAGCCTGATACAATTTGTGGCCGACCGTCCCGGGCATGACCGGCGGTATGCCATTCATCCGGAAAAGATGGAAGCGGATTTTGGCTGGCGTCCGGCTGTGCGGTTCGAGGAGGGAATCCGCCGGACAATCGCGTGGTATGTGGACCACCGTTCGTGGTGAAAAGCGGAAAATTTCTAATAGCCGGCAAGCCCACACGTTCCCCACACATGATACTGATACTTTATTGGACAATGGGCACAGGAGGGAACGGATTATGACCTGTAAAAAAATAGCGGCACTTGCCGCGGCGATATTCCTGCTTTTTGGAAACACCATACCGGCACATGCGCTTGACGGAGAATTCGTGCTGAAAAAAGCCTGGTGCCGGGATTCTGTCTCCTCCGGCAAAGCGGACGGCTTTAACGACAATACGATTACCGTAAAGCCGGGGAGCACCGTATATTTTGATGTCAATGAATTTCTGGAGGGACTGCGCACAGAAAACGAGGGGACACCTTATTACCTTGCGGAGCTGCCCTATGTCTTTGACGAAGACGAGGAAGACGCACCGTATACTGATTATCTGCCGCTTTCCGCGGGGAGCTATCTGACAGACCGCTCGTTTTTTCAGGTCTCCGCACAGCGCATTGCAAATGCAAAGGCCGTCTCCAGGGTTTCACTCCTGAAAAACAGTACCGCCGCCGATGGCATCCACCGCAACCTAGTCGCGGTATCGCTTGCCGATTCCGCCAAAGGCAGCACAAAACTGCGGCTTGGATTCCGTGCTGTAAAAACCATTTATACCGACCGTGATGGTGAAGATATCCTTTGCGATGCTGGGGACACGTTTTATACCACTGTTGTGATTCGTATCCAAAATGAATGAAAATCCACCCGATCGCACTGGAAGAACATTTTCAGCACTTTTAGCTTGCGGGGCAGTCTTTGCTATGCTATACTTTTACATAAGGATGGTGGCATCATGGAAGATACAGAATTGTTGCAATCTATACAACAGATTTTTGAATCGCGCTTTGAGTCGATTGATAAACACTTTGAGTCGTTTGAAAAACGCTTTGAGTCAATTGAAAACCGTTTTGAGTTGTCTGAAAAACGCTTTGACCGGATGGAAGCCGATCTGTCCGAAGTAAAGGATAGGGCAAAGAACATTGAATTAACGCTCGAAAATGATATATCCCAAAAATTAAATGCTCTGCATGAGGGGCATATGCTGAACACCGAAAAGCTGGAGCATATTTCTGATACTGTCGATGATATCGAATCCTCGGTGGTGGCATTGGACGTGATGAACCGAATTTTATCTGTACGCCGCTGCTCTCGATTGACAATGTGCGCCAATGGGAAACACACGGCCTGATCGACCGGCTGTTCGGCGGTTCTCCGGGCACTTTTATCAATGCTTTTTTTGAGCAGGAAAACCTGACTGACAAAGAACTCTCGGAAATCCGTAAAATAATTGACGAGGGGGAGCAGGAATGAAGAGGCTGCTTGCAGGTTTCCTGCTTTTTTCGCTTTTGTGTGCCTGTACGCAGGATGTGCACGAAGCGCCGTTTCAGGAAAGCGCACCGGATCTGTCTGTAAGTAGTGGAGAACCCTCCACCGCTTCTGAAACGGTATCTTCCGCTCTATCGAAAGAAGAAATCCCATCCGAATCCTCTTTTGTGTCACAGACGTCTTCCGCAGCGAATACCGCATCCGCGCCGCTGCCCCAGGCGACTGCCCAATACGGGCTTTCATGGTGGGAAGAGGCGTTTGCACTTGACAGCTTGGGAAATACGATGGAACTTGTTGAATCCGCGAAACTTTACCGCTATTCCGATCAGGTAAGCGTTACTGTAACAAGCGCGTTGGGGCCCGAGGCGGACCCGGATTCCATGTCCCATTCCCCGGACCAGAAGCTTTATGATTTTTCTTATCTGAGCGCGCTTGCGCCAGAGGAGTCGGAGGACATCGGGGAACCTCTTTCCGACCTGTCCGTACTGGAAATTGTGTTCGATTCGGACATCAAATATATCTATAAACTGTATGAGCACGGTTTGGAGGTATCCAAACTGCCGCCTGGGCCGGGAATGGAAGCGGTCACCGGAGAGTACGGAGAAAACAAGCGGCTTGCCGTCGATTCGAAGCCTTATCAGACGCTGCTGTCCTCTCTGCGGGCGCGTTTAAAGGAGGGAAGGTGGTCATCTTCCTGGCTGGCGGTTATGCGCAATTCAAATGCCGAAAGCGTTACGGTGATCTCCTCAGATGGAGGGTATTCGGCGGAATATGACCGAAAAAGCAATTGGTTCGATCTGGTTTTTTCCTCGATGCAATCAACCAGTGTAAAGCCTCAAACGGTAAAACGCATCAAGGTCGGTCAGACATTGAAAAATTCAGCACACGTGCAAATCGACTTTTTTAATGGCATCCAATATGGAATTTGGCATGATGGGAAAACGGTTTTTGTGGCGTCGAGCGATATGGATTATGCGCTGAAATATGAAGCGGGCAGCAAGTATGAACTGGATGAACTGGATGGCATGGCGCAGGAGCAAATCAATCCGCCGACAGCCAAACCGGTCATCTACCTGTATCCGCCAAAGCCGGCCGATGTTTCCGTTAAAGTGCATTATAAGGGAAATTTTACTTATACCTATCCTGCCTATCAGAACGGCTGGAACGTGACGGCCTATCCGGATGGCCGCCTTGTCAACAAGGCGGACGGCAGTGAACATTACTATCTCTTCTGGGAAGGGGATGCCTTTGTCGACTGGAAGTTCGATGAAGGATTTGTCGTCCGCGGAAGCGACACAGAACAGTTTCTCGTTGAAAAGCTTTCCTATATGGGACTTTCACCGCGCGAATACAATGACTTTATTGTTTATTGGCTTCCTGAATTGCAGCAAAACGCGTACAATTTCATCACTTTCTCAACAGAACAGTATGAGGCGCTTGCGCCGCTCGAAATTTTTCCCCGTCCGGACAGCATCCTCCGGGTGCATATGGTCTATAAAAAGCTGGATCAGCCGGTGCGGGTAAAACCTCAGGTGTTGGAATCATTCGAACGCAGAGGGTTTACGGTGGTAGAATGGGGCGGCAGCCGCGCTTGACGTCGGGAAGGAAGCAATGAACGAATTATTTTTGCGGATCGTCAAGCTGGAGCATATTTCTGATACTGCCGATGGTATTGAATCCTCGGTCGTGGCCTTAGATATTATGAACAAGGTCAATACAGATAAAATAATCAAATTGAAATTTGTAAAATAGAAAATGTAGCATAATATAAAAGCAGGGAATGACCTTGCTTTTTTCTTTTAAAGAACTCTTATTAATTAAAATATTAATTACAATAAATTAAAGTTTAGCGCAATTGAGGGTAGCCCAACACATTGTGCGGCGCGCCTCCTTGACAGAACTCACACATTTCACCAAAAAAATGAATGGAAAATCTATTCAATTCTCTATTACACTTTTTATTCATCCGTATATGGTCTTACAATCCATTTGGTTTTTTCTTGTAAGTTTTTGTATAATATGATAGAGTATAAAGAAAACGACGTTAGGAGACTCAGAGTATGGAGTTGTCTTTTTTGGGCGCGGCCCACGAAGTAACCGGAAGTTGTCACTATTTGGAGGCCTGCGGTAAGAAAATACTGATAGACTGCGGTATGGAGCAGGGACCCGACGAATACGAACATCAGGACCTCCCCATGGCGCCCAGCATGATTGATTATGTATTCCTCACCCATGCCCATATTGACCATTCGGGCAGACTGCCGTTGCTTGCAAAGCTGGGTTTCCGTGGACAGGTATTTGCCACTGATGCAACCTGCGATCTTTGTTCCATTATGTTGCGTGACAGCGCGCATATTCAGGAATTTGAAGCGGAGTGGCGCAACCGCAAGGGAAAACGCGCAGGCCATGAGGAAATCGAACCGCTTTATACGATGGCAGACGCGGAACAGGTGATTAAACAACTGGTTCCCTGTAATTACAATGAGATCATCGAGGTCCGTGAAGGCATTCGGATTCGCTTTGTGGACGTAGGGCATCTTCTTGGGTCGGCCAGTATTGAGGTCTGGCTAGAAGAAAATGGTGCTTCCCGTAAAATTGCATTTTCCGGTGATATCGGAAATATTAATCAGCCTCTGATCAAAGATCCCTCCTATATCAGCGAGGCCGATTACGTCGTGATGGAATCTACGTACAGCGGAAGATTCCACCAGCGTCCGCCTGATTATTCTGCGGCTTTGGCCGAGATCATTCAAAGAACTTTCGACCGCGGCGGCAATGTGGTAATTCCGTCTTTCGCTGTCGGCCGCACACAGGAAATGCTGTATTTTCTGCGGGAAGTCAAAGCACGAGGCCTTGTGAAGGGACATGATCATTTCCCGGTCTATGTTGACAGCCCGTTAGCCAACGAAGCCACCACAATCTTTAACGATAACCGCATGGATTGCTTTGACGAGGAAGCGATGGAGCTTGTCCGGAAGGGAATCAACCCCATCGCGTTTCCCGATCTTCACATTTCTATCACCAGCGACGATTCCAAGGCAATCAACTTCACCGATACGTCAAAGGTGATTATTTCCGCGTCGGGCATGTGCGAAGCCGGACGCATTAAGCATCACCTCAAGCACAATCTGTGGCGGAAAGAATCCACCGTGGTATTCGTCGGGTATCAGGCGGTCGGTACCACCGGACGCGCACTGCTGGACGGTGCCCAGACTGTAAAGCTGTTCGGCGAAGTAATTGATGTGGAAGCTGAAATTGTTTCCTTACAGGGTGTGAGCGGACATGCCGACCAGGACGGATTGCTGCGCTGGCTCAACGCTTTCACCACCAAGCCAAAACGCGTCTTCGTTGTGCACGGCGAATCCACCGCTGCCGACACTTTTGCGAAATTAGTTCAGGAAACTTACGGCATCCCGGCCGTCGCGCCCGATTTCCAGGAGCGTTACGATCTGATTTCCAACACTCTGCTGGAAAAGGGAATCCAGCGCGAGCTGAAAAAAACGCCTGCCGCCAAGGTATCCGGTGTTTTTGCGCGTTTGCTTGCTGCGGGCCAGCGTCTGCTTAGTGTAATCGAGCATAACCAGCATGGCACCAATAAAGACCTTGCCCGATTTGCCGATCAGGTCAATTCCCTGTGCGACAAATGGGATCGCTGACTTTTATAAAAACAGGGCTTTCGGCCTTTGGCGGAAGCGGTTGGGACGCGGGCGCGGAACCGCAATTAAAAGAAGGAAACGGAATCGGTTTGACCGATTCCGTTTCCTTCTTTTAATTGTGATAAATTGTTACCCGCCAATTTTTTTCAGGGTGCCGTCTACAAATCCCTTCCCTCTCTGAATATCCTCCTCGTCCAGATGCTCCATGATAAGGGGAATATTGGGATGGTTTTTACGCAAGCGAGTCAGGTACAGCTCGTAATTCAGCACGCCAAGTCCGGCTGCGGGCAACTCGACCGCACCGGCGCCGCGGAAGCTGTTGTGCTCGGCTGCGCCGTCGCCAAACTTTTCATTTTTGTTCTCTGCACGTTTGCAGTCTTTAGCATGGGCCACTTTGATTTTGTCATCCAGCACCCAGAAGATTTTTTCAATCACCGGGTCCACATCATCTATGTTGTTGCCGTCAAAGAAGTTTGTGGGGTCAAGCAGCAGGCCCAAACCCGGGTGATCAACCTCCTGCAGCAAACGGGCAACCTGGTCGGCTGAACCGATAATATTATTGGTGTAATTCTCAATCAGGAAGACGGCATCCTGCTCATAGGCATATTTGGCAATATCGGTTGCAATCCCTTTAAATTCCTGATATGCCGCCTCGGTAAAATTCTTTTCATCCGGCAGCCAGTCGCTTTCCAGATTGTAAGTACCGGTTTCACTGACCACATAAGGGGTGCCGAAGTCGCGTGCATACTTGAGGATTTCTTTCACGCGGCTGATATTGGCTTCCCTGGTGGCAGGGTCGGGATGCGTCAGATTCGTATAGGCAGAGATCGCCACAACCGGAATATTGGCGTCCCGAAATGCGTCGCGAACCCGATGGGCTTTTTCGGCAGTAATTTTACCGCGCCCCAAATCAATGTCTTTGAACTCCAAATCCAATTGTACGCAGCTCATGCCGTCCCTTTTAATTTTCGCAATGGTTTGTTCCAATGTGTACGGGTAATAACCTGTAAAAATACCAACCGAAATCATAGTCAATCCTCCTTCGTCATTTCCGAGAGATACACGGTTCGCTCTTCTTCAATCGACCGATAGCATGCTTCGACACATGCCAGAGTATTTACATTGTCCCGGACGGAAATCTCCGGCTCTCCGCCGGATTCAACCGCGCACAGCAGGTTTGCCATGGTCCCGACAAATGCATCCGGGAACCATTGCGTATCCCACTTGGGTTCAATAAACTGGTTGGGGAACTGCTTGCTGGCCAGGCGCAGGGTGCTGCCGCAGAATTCCGGCGCACGCTTGTGCCAGCCGATGTCGCCTTCCGCAAAGCCGTCAAGGCCTTCCACACGCCAATTGATGTAATTGTGTTTGGCACAAGGCTCTTCCGGCCATGCCCACACATCGTCCAGGCTGGTGGCAAACAGCTCATCTTTGTACTGGAAGGTATACTGTACGATGCCGTCCGTATGCTCAAATTTGGTGCGGGGATCGGTGCGGCATACGGCTGTTATTTTTTCAGGATCCCCGAAAAGGTAGCGGAACACATCAATGTGATGTACACCCATTGCGTAAATTTCCAGCTTTTTGTAGTCCTTTAAGAATTTCTGCCAATCCGGAATGGCACGCATATCGATACTGGCAATCACCGGCTTGCCGATCAGCCCATTCTCCAGGATGTATTTTAAGGCACGCATGCTCTGATCGTAACGCATATTGGAGTTGACCGCAATGGGGATACCGGCTTCTTCTCCCAAACGCGTAATCTCACGGGCGTCTGCCACAGACATTGCGACCGGCTTCTGGCAAAGAATTCCCTTTATGTGCTTTTTGGTACAGATATAGCGTACCATTTCCAGCTGTACATGCGGAGGAACGGCAATATCAATGATCTCAATTTCCGGGTTATCCACCATTTCGTGCCAATCGGCATAAACCAGGGGAAGATTATGCTCTGCCGCCACCTCTTTGCTCAAATCATAGTCCTTACCGGTAATGGCAACCGGGTGAAAGCCCGCTTTCGCGTACGCGACCAAATGGCAGTTGCGTACAATAAATCCTGCCCCAATGATTCCGATCTTATAGTCCAGTTTCTTTGGCAAGGTCGGAAGTGTCGCCTGCTCCAGCAGGGTTTTAATGTCTTTCATAAACCCGTCTCCTTTCCCCTATCCTCACAATTCCGGCTTCCGGTTTTCACTGATCCGCTCGCGGCGTTCCACATAAGAATCCAGAATCGTGATGTCTTCTTCAGTAAACCAGGCGAAGGGGTCGGTGCTGCAGGTCAGCGCAAAGTTGGCCCATGCGTTCAGGGAACCGGAGCGGATGACCACCTTGGCCTTGGGAGCAATTTCGTTGACCAAAGATTCATGCGTAGTACCGCTAAACACTGCGCCGGAGCCGGTAAAAATCTCCTGCACCTCCGAATACAGGGCCGGATGGTGGGTTTTCACTTCAGTGGCAAAGGCAACATCCTCCACAAAGATTTCTTTGCGCAGCATACGCAGGATATCCAGTACATCCGCCTGACCGCTGTAATAGCCAAGGTCAATGCGGTTGGCGTCCCTGGGGATGGGGAAACCGGCGTCGGTTACCAGAATGATGTCCGTATGCCCGCAGGTTGCCAATGCTTTTGCAAGTTCGGGATGTAAAATGCGGTTGGGTCTCATGATATCATCCTCCTTTCAGCTGTGTTTGTATAAAAGCGTCTACTTCCTGTTTTGTGTGATAAGAGGGGACGGTTTCCCAGCCGGTGCAGCATAAAGCAGCGGTTGCGTTTGCATAGCTGACGCTTTCCCGCAGATCTGCCCCCGCGGCTAACATAGACGCAAGCGCCGCATTAAAACTGTCGCCGGCACCATTGCTGTCCACTACCTTGATCGGATAGCCTGCCACCTCAAAGCTTTCTTCAGCGGTAAATACGGCGGCGCCCTTGCCGCCCAAGGTCATCGCCACACAGCCGCACCCGGTTTTCAGCAATCTATCCGCCACTTCCCGGTTGGACAGCGGGCTGTCGGCCGGCAGGCCGGCGGCAATCCTTGCTTCTGTCTCGTTGGGGGTCAGTATGGAAACCGTGCTCAAATCATAAGCGGTCAGGTTGATGGCCGGAGCAGGATTTAAAATAGTTATTTTGCCCGCTTCTGTCCCCTTTTTCATGGCATAAAGAGCCGTGGAAAGGGGAATTTCGAGCTGAGCCAATATTACGTCCGCCGCCTGGACGGCCTTTCCGGCGGCGTCAATATCCTGTTCCGCAAAAAGACCGTTCGCGCCTGCCGAAACCACAATAATATTGCGGGCCTGTCTGTCTTTAATGATAAAGCCGGTTCCTGTAGGC
>JAEXAZ010000170.1 GCA_023394255.1 Bacillota bacterium
TCAGTTTTTTCTTTTTAATCCGGATCGTAACAGGTTTCATCTGCCCGCCCCCTTTTTTCTATTTTTATTCAGAAGGCGCATAAAATGTGCGGAAGGCCCCCATATAATAAGGAAAGTCTTTTCAAATCACAAAAAGCAGGGATGCCCATATTGCGGACGGGACGACGTTTGATCCGGTCTGCACAGCCGATTTGGTGTTGTATAAATTATCCCGGCTGGTATAATGTTATTAAATGGAATCTGAAAAAAATATTTTTGTTCCGCCGTTTTGCCTTTGAGGCCGGCGGATGAGTTTGCTGCGGGAGGAATGGGTCTTATGGTCGAATACACACTACGGGAAGAGCAGATGCTGGAAGATTTGCGCGGTCTGCTGAAAATCAAAAGCGTGAACGGGGAGTGTGGGGAAGTTACCGCACAGGCGCCCCTGGGACAGGGCGTTTACGACGCCATTGAATATATGCTGTCCCTGGGGGAAAAATTCGGGTTCCGCACGAAAAATGTGGACGGATACTGCGGCTGGATCGAGATGGGCGAGGGCGACAGGATGGTTGCCGTCGTGGGGCATCTGGACACCGTTGCCGCCGACAGCGGCTGGAACTTTGAACCGTTTGACGGAACCATATCGGACGGCAGGCTTTACGGGCGCGGGACCAGCGACGACAAGGGGCCCAGTCTCGTTGCGCTTTATGCGATGAAGGCTCTGGCGGACAGCAAAATTTCTCTGGGCAAGCGCGTCCGCCTGATCCTCGGCGGGGATGAGGAGGCCGGCGGCTGGCGGTGCATGCAGCGCTACAAGCAGACGGAAGAACTCCCCCAATGCGCGTTTACGCCCGATTCCGAATACCCCGTCACCTACGCGGAAAAAGCGATTCTGCATATCCGCATAGCCAAAAAACTGGAAAGCGGTATCGCGCCGATCTTTCTGGAGGGGGGAAACACCATCAACGTCGTTCCCGCTATGGCAAAAGCGGTTGTAAACGGGGTGGAATATACGGAAACCGGAAAGGCCGCACATGCCATGGAACCCCAGAAAGGCGTAAACGCGGTTTTGTAGCTGTGCGAAAGGCTGCGCGGGCAGGACGTCACACACCCGTTTTTGGAGCTTGCCGCAATGGCAAGCCCCGAAGGGCTCTCCATCGCGCTTTCCGATCAGATGTCCGGGGAACTCACCATCAATCCGTCCATCGCGCGTGTCAGCGAAACAGAAGCCTCCCTTTCCTGCGATTTGCGGATTCCTGTCACAGTGGGAAAGGAAACGGTTCTGAAAGCAATAGAAGCTTCTGTGCAGCCGCTCGGATTTGAAGTGTCCGTCCTGCACTACCTGCCCCCGCTCTTTGTAAATCCGCAGTCCGCGCTTGTCACCACCCTGCAAAAGGTCTACTACGAGTGCACCGGCCGCGATACCCCGCCCGCAGCCATCGGCGGAGGCACCTACGCGCGCGCTTTTGACAACGCTGTGGCATTCGGCGCGCTGTTCGAGGACGAAGAAGTCTCCTATCATAAACCGAACGAGTTCTGGAGCCTGAATTCGATTCGGAAGAACTTTCAGATCATGGCTAACGCGATTGCCGCGCTTTAAGATTGACGGACATTTACAAAACCCGGCGCTGTTTTACGGCGCCGGGTTTTCTGCGCGCATATTACCGTGCGGCGGGGAGTAAGATAAGGTGTAAAATGAAAATAAGGAGGCTTTTTATGGAATACCTGGTTCAAGTGGAACAGGACGTCAATGTCTACATAGAGGATATCAACCCGAAAAGCGACAAGGTGATCCTATTTCTACCCGGCTGGCCCGCGAACCATAAGATGTTCGAATATCAGTATGAGCCGCTGACGAACCTGGGATACCGCTGCATCGGCATGGATACGAGAGGGTTCGGCCAGTCCGATAAACCGTTAAGCGGCTACCATTACGACAGGCTGGCGGATGACGTTTTCGGTGTCATCAACGCGCTCAAGCTGGACAACATCACACTAGCCGGCCACTCGATGGGCGGCGCGATCGCAATCCGGTATATGGCGCGCCACATGCAGGAGCATGTTTCCAAGCTTGCGCTGTTCGGCGCGGCCGCCCCGAGCCTGACCCAGCAGCCGAATTTCCCGTACGGTTTGCCGGCTTCAGAGGTCAGCAGGCTGATTGACGAGACCTATCGGAACCGGCCGCAGATGCTGGACGATTTTCGGAAGATCTTTTTTCATCAGCCTACGACAGAGTCCTTCAATACCTGGTTTTTCCTGTTGGGAATCTCCGCCGCAAGCTGGGCCACCGCCCAGTGCGCCGTCACGTTCCGGGATGAAACACTCTTTACCGATCTATCCGGAATTACGGTTCCCACCCTGATCCTGCACGGCGTCCACGACCAGGTCTGTAAATTCCAGCTGGCTCTCGCCTTAAAGCAGGGCATCAAAAACGCCACGCTGGTGCCGTTTGAAAACAGCGGGCATGGCCTATTCTGGGATGAGCGTGAAAAATTCAACCGGGAACTGGCTGCGTTTCTCGGTTCATAGAATTGCCGCTTACAACTTTTTTGAAACGTGCACAGGCCGAATATTGCCTCCGAAATCGCTGATACTAGGTTTGAGGTGATGATATGGCCAAAGCCAAAGTAAGAAACCATAAAACTTTCGATAATCCCATCGGCGAACAGCAAAAGCTTGCGAACCTGCAGAATTCCGCTCAGGTAAACAACAAAGACATCAATCAGGAGCACAATGTGAAAAAGGAAGCGTTAGGCCCCAATACAAGGCGTTAGGAGCTGTCAAAATGAGTGAACAGAATAAAAAGCGCAGTACGAAAAATCATAAAAAAGAAGACGGCAAGTTCCATTCCAAAAATATTAAGCATGACCCCTCCGCGGAAAGCGCGCGGGCGGTATTCGGCCTGAATCCCGCTTCCGGCGAGGAAAACGGCGAAGAAAAGCATGAGTTCCGTTAAGCAGCTGTTCGCCGAACTGGATGAGCACCTGCAGCGGGACGCGCATCCTTCCGAATACTGTGAGCGCATTTCATCGAAGCAGGAGTTCCAGTCTTATCCGTTCAGCCTGCTTTACCAGTTGATAGCCACGCCGCAGTCGCCCAGGCACCATCCGGAGGGCAGCGTCTGGAACCATACCCTGCTGGTGGTGGACATGGCCTCTCAATACCGGCAAAAAAGCAAAAACCCCCGCGTTTTCCTGTGGACAGCAATGCTTCACGATATCGGCAAGCCATCCACCACAAAAATCCGCAAAGGGAGAATCACTTCCTATGACCATGATATCGTCGGAGCAAGACTTGCAAAAGACTTTTTAACATGTTTTACGGATGACAGCCTCTTTATCCAGGATGTTTCCGTGTTGATCCGTTACCATATGCACCTTCTTTATGTGTTGAACAACCTGCCCTACGGCGATATGAAAGGGATGCTGCAAACAGCGGATCTTGAAGAGCTTGCGTTGTTTGGCTTATGCGACCGTCTGGGCAGAGGCGGCTTTGACCGGCAGAAGGAAGAGGCTCAAATGGAACTGTTTGTCAAGAAGTGCAAAGCGATGAAAGGAAATGAATATGGCAAAAGCAGGAATGCGCAGACCCGACCCGAAGGAACCCCACGGCACGGAGAGCAACCGTAAGCTCCACATTCCCAAAAATGACATGCCGCCCGTTCCGGAGCTTCAGGGCAAAGCAAAGCGCACGAAAGAAAAAGCAAACCCCACATAGGGAAAGTCCGTTCAGCGGTTTCAAAAAAAGCAGGGCGCCCGCAAAAAAACGGGCGCCCTGCTTTTTTGAATGGAACAAACCGGATTAATACATGCCGCCGCCTGCAGGCATAGCCGGAGCAGCCGGGGTCTCTTCTTTTTCGTCTGCGACAAGGGATTCGGTCGTGAGCACCATTGAAGCAACGGAAGCAGCATTCTGAATGGCGCTTCTGGTCACTTTGGTCGGGTCCACAATACCCATCTCAATCATATCGCCGTAAACTTCTTTGTAGAAGTCAAAGCCATAGCCCACCTTGCGGGAACGTTTGACCTTATCAATGATCACGGAACCCTCCATGCCGGCGTTGATGGCAATCTGGCGGAGCGGCTCTTCCAGCGCTTTCAGAACGATTCTCGCGCCGGTCTTTTCGTCGCCGTCCAGAGAAGGAATCAATTTTTCAACCGCCGTAGTCGCATTCAGCAGGGCCACGCCGCCGCCGGCAACCACGCCTTCTTCCACAGCCGCCTTGGTTGCGGAAAGGGCGTCCTCAATGCGCAGTTTCTTTTCCTTCATTTCCACTTCGGTAGCAGCGCCGACTTTGATGACCGCAACGCCGCCGGACAGTTTGGCAAGGCGCTCCTGCAGTTTTTCTTTGTCATATTCGCTGGTCGTGGTTTCAATCTGGGAACGGATCTGGGCAACGCGGGCCTTGATCTCGGAGGACTCGCCTGCACCGTCCACAATAATGGTGTTCTCCTTCTGAACCTTCACCTGGCGCGCGCGTCCGAGCTGGCTCATCTGGGTATCTTTCAGTTCAAGGCCGAGATCGGCGGTAATGACTTCGCCGCCGGTCAGGATCGCGATATCCTGAAGCATTTCCTTACGTCTGTCGCCGAATCCCGGGGCTTTTACGCCGACGCAGGTAAAGGTGCCGCGCAGACGATTGACAATCAGGGTGGACAGCGCTTCGCCTTCAATGTCTTCGGCAATGATCAGCAGCTTTTTGCCGGACTGAACAATCTGCTCGAGCAGCGGCAGGATTTCCTGAATGGACGCAATTTTTTTATCGGTAATCAGGATATACGCGTCATCCAGGACAGCTTCCATCTTTTCAGTATCGGTTACCATGTAGGGGGTGACATATCCGCGGTCAAACTGCATGCCTTCCACAACTTCGGTATAGGTTTCAGCGGTTTTGGACTCCTCGATGGTGATGACGCCGTCCGCGGAAACTTTCTCCATAGACTCGGAAATCAGCTCGCCGATATACTCGTCGCCGGAAGAAACAGACGCAACGCGGGCGATGTCCTCGCTGCCCTTTACCTTCTTTGAGTTCTCTTTTACGGCGCCCACAGCGGCGTCCACAGCCTTGGCCATACCCTTTTTCAAAACCATCGGGTTGGCGCCGGAGGCAACATTCTTCATGCCTTCGCGAACCAGGGCCTGCGCAAGCAGGGTAGCGGTGGTAGTACCGTCGCCGGCGGCGTCGTTGGTTTTGGTGGCGACCTCTTTGACAAGCTGTGCGCCCATGTTTTCAAACGCGTCGGGCAGTTCGATTTCTTTCGCAATGGTAACGCCGTCGTTGGTGATCAGCGGAGCTCCGAATTTCTTATCAAGCACCACATTGCGCCCTTTCGGTCCCAAAGTGATTTTGACGGTATCAGTCAGCTTGTCGATACCGGTCTGAAGAGATTTTCTGGCCTCTTCGCCATATGCAATAACCTTAGCCATAACAGTTCATTCTCCTTTTAATGTTTGATGATAATTTCAGTTGTCAGTCTTCCACAATCGCGAGGATGTCGCTCTGACGAAGAATCGTATATTCCTGGCCGTCAACCTTCACCTGGCTGCCGGAATATTTGCTCATCAAAACTTTGTCTCCCACCTTGACAGTCATGGTGACTTCTTTGC
>JAEXAZ010000193.1 GCA_023394255.1 Bacillota bacterium
GGAGTACGGTACATAACACCGGCTCCAAGCTCATGATCAAAATGAGCGATCAACTCATTGGCCGTACCGTGGACGCGCTTGGAAATCCAATTGACGAAGGCGAACCAATTCCTGCCACAGATTATTATCCGATCAACGGCGTTCCTTCCAACCCGATGGGCCGCCCGAGAATCAGCACCCCGATTGAACTGGGCGTGAAAGCGATTGACGGCCTGATTACCATTGGCAAAGGGCAGAGGATGGGAATCTTCGCGGGAAGCGGCGTCGGGAAAAGCACCCTCATGGGCATGATTGCCCGCAATATCAAGGCGGACATCAATGTAATCGCGCTGGTCGGGGAAAGAGGACGCGAAGTTGTGGAGTTTATCAACCGGGACCTTGGCCCGGAAGGCGTAAAGAGGTCGGTGCTCGTGGTGGCGACATCCGATCAGCCGGCCATGATGCGTTCCAAATGTGCGCTTACCGCGACCACGATCGCGGAGTATTTCTGTGATCAGGGGAAAGATGTCCTGCTGATGATGGATTCCCTGACACGCTTTGCGATGGCGCAAAGGGAAATCGGGCTGAGCGTCGGGGAACCGCCGGTTGCCCGCGGCTATACACCCTCGATTTACACAGCGCTGCCGAAACTGCTGGAACGGTCCGGTAATTTTGAGCGGGGTTCCATTACCGGGATTTACACGGTGCTTGTGGAAGGCGACGACGATAATGAACCGATTTCGGATACGGTTCGCGGCATCATCGATGGGCATATTATGCTGTCCCGCAAAATTGCAATGAAAAACCATTACCCGGCCATTGATGTTCTGGCAAGCGTGAGCCGTTTGATGACCGACATTGTGGAGCCGGAACATTCGGAAGCGGCGGGCAAGATACGGAATATGCTTTCTATATACCGCGAAAATCAGGATTTAATTTCAATCGGCGCTTATAAGAGCGGTACAAACCCGGAACTGGACAGCGCAATCCGCCATATGGAAGCGATCAATGCGTTTTTGCAGCAGAAGGTCGATCATAAAGTCGATTACGCGGATACGGTCAGGATGCTGGAAGAAATTGTGAAGTAGGGAGTTGCAAAATGAAAAAGTTTCAATTTTCGCTGAGCAAGGTTCTTGATTATAAAGGCCAGGTACTGGAAAAGGAAAAGAATAATCTCGCTCATCTTCATGCGCTCAAAAAACAAATTGAGGACAGGATAGACGCGCTGCAGGGGGAGTTTCAGCAGGTGAACCAGAGGCTGGCGGAAAAGTCGGCGGAAGGGATCAGCGTGATTCAGATCAAATCGTTTGAATATCAGCTGCAAAGCATCCGCTACCAGATCGGGCAGTTACAGAGTGAAAATAATGCGGTTTCCGCTTCGATAGAAAAACAGGTGAAGGTGGTAGTTTCGGTCTCTCAGGAGATTTCGGGGCTGGACAAGCTGGAGGAAAAGCAGCGGACCGAGTATAACATGCTGGAAGCAAAGGGAAGCGAACTTCAGATTGCCGAATTTGTTTCCTCCAGCCTGATTCGAAAAAGGATGGTTGAAACATCGTCATATTAACCGGCATTTGTGATCAATGTGTCACTTTCAGATGAAATAAAGCTGAAATTTGTGTGAATTGAAAGGAGGTGAAAGAGATGGAAACAGCAACAGTAACAGTTCCCCAGACAATGGCAGCGATGATTCAGGCGGCGGGCCAGCCGGCACAGCCCGGGGCCGCGCAAACCCTGCGGGGGATGTTCGGCGGGGACGCGTTTGCGCAGCTTCTGCAGCAGCTGCTGGGTCAGACAATCAGCGCACAGTCGCAGAGCGAGGATTCTGAAAAACAGGGTTCGCTGATGGCCGCGGACATGTTTGCACAGCTTTTCTCAGGGATTCTGTCTGATTCCGCCGGTCTTGCTTCCGCGCTCAGCGCGATGCAGGCAAACGGGCAAATCGACGCTGTCGCAGCTGAAAACGGGCAGCCGCTTATGCAGACATTGTTAGAAGCGATACAAACGCAAGATGGCGCAAAATCCGCGAAATCCGGTGATCTGTTTTTGGCGCAGCTCACGAAGTCCAATTCCGATGCCGGGCCGGAAATGCAGGTCATATCCACCCTGCAGGCGCAGGGGCAAACCTCGGAAGAAAACACAAATGATCTTCTGGGCGGAGAAAACGAGTTCCGGAATTCCATTATGACGGCGCAGAAATTGCTCCGTGGAGAGAATACCGGCAAAACGCAGAAACAGGAAAAAACCCCGGTCGATGTGGAACAGTTGCAGAGCGCTGTGAACAGCGGCAAATTCAAACCGGCGGTGCAGGTGGAAAAAACAGACAGCAGGGCGTTTGACGTGCAGGATATCATGGCGCAGGTCAAAACAGGGATCAAAGAGAATTTGTCTCAGGGGAAAAATGAATTTGTTGTCAGGCTGAAGCCGGACGGATTGGGAGAAATCACCGTCAAACTGGTGGAAGCGGACAGCAAAATTGCCCTGAGCATTGTCACGTCCAGCCCTCAGGTTGCCAAACTGATCAATGGCGAACTGGCAGGCCTGCGCGAAACGCTGCGCCCGTTCAACGCGGATGTGCACGAAGTAGTCAGTCAGGCGGACGCCTCTTACTCGGCGGCGCAGAACGGACAGTTTACGCAGCAGGATATGGGCCGGCAGTTCCAACAGTTCCACCAGAATCATGCCCAGCCGCTGCCACTTAGTCCTGAAGAGGATGAATTTGATCAGGAAATTCTGGCGCA
>JAEXAZ010000212.1 GCA_023394255.1 Bacillota bacterium
TCCGTTTTCATCCAATACCACAATACTGATCAGCAGATCCCGGTTGGTTTCGTAAAGCAGGTTCATGGACCCGTCGATCGGGTCCGCGGCGAGGTCGGAGTTCTTAATCACGCGGTAATACATGGAATCCGATACCCGCATCATATTGCGCAGATAAACATCCAGGTTCATGTTCACCTGGTCGATTACGCGGCGGTTTTCTTCCTTGAGCGTGGTTTCCGTGGCGGAGGTGAACCGCAGGTACAAAGCGACCCCCAGAAAAACCATCCCCGCCATTGCGACAACCGTAAACGACAGCGAGATCATAAACTGAATGCTGCGCTTTTGATAGGATTTGACAAGCTGCCGGAACTTGCCTTTCAGCGTGTCGGACATCTCACTCACCTTTGCTGCTGCGATACCGGGTGGGCGACATACCGAACTGCTTTTTAAAGACATAGCTGAAATAATTCGGTTCCGTATAACCGATTTTAAGCGATATCTCGTAGGTTTTGTCTTCGGTGGTCGAGAGCAGTTTGATGGCCTCCTCCATGCGTACATTGGTCAGGTAGGCGACAAAGCTCATGCCGGTTTCTTTTTTGAACAGGGTGGAAAAATAAGCGGGGGAGACATGCAGGTGGTCGCACAGCATTTCCACGGAAATGTCCGGGTTCTGGAAATTCTGGGCGATAAACTGCCGGGCCCTGTCCGCCATTGCGCGGGTTGAATTTGTGCGCTCCCGGCGTATCAGGGAGCTGATTTTCAGGCAGGTTTCCGAAAACCAGCCCCAAAGCTCATCGGGAGATTTAAACTGGGTAAGATGGAAATTGCCGTCAAAATCCTTCCCGAAAACTTCGGACGGGTCGATCTGGTAAGCGCGGATAACGCGCAGCAGCTCCGCCATCATTTCCATCAGATAGAGCTGGTACTGGCCCAACGAGAGGCGCACAGCTTTAAACTGCCCGATAAACTGCTCCGCGGCGCGGATGATTTCATCCGGCGTGCCAAGCTTGATCGAGGAAATCAGGCTGCGCTCGCTCTGTTCATCAAACTGCAGAAGACCGGTGGGGTCCGGCTCCACGTCGTCAATATAAATCGTCTTGCCGCGTCCCATCAGCACCCTGTAGTCCAGCGCCGTGCGGGCCCCGGATGTGGAATAATGAAGGTCGGTGAGCGCGGAAGAGGGGGAACCGACCCCGACAGTAAGGGTCAGCTCCAAAAACCGCCTTGCCAGCTTGCAGACCTGGTTCATGTCGTTAATAAGAGCAAGAATCTGGCCGCGCGATTCAAAACTGGCGATGACAGCTACGGTATCATTATAAATAAGGCTTTTAAAATTGTAACGGTGCAGGTTTTCGTCGATCAGCTGTTTGAGCGACAGCGGAATCAGTTCGCTGTCGCTGATCGGCGTATCTTTTTCCTCATCGTTGTCATAATGGACAAGCGCGACCGTCCAAAAATTGCCCGACAGATCGATGTCGTAAAGGGCTGACTGCTGCCGGATGCGTTCCTGCGAGATGCGGCCGTCCATAAGACGGGTGAAAAACTGCTCCCGCAAAACCGGAAGGCTGTTGAGGTAATGCTTGCGCAGCAGCTCGAGGTCGCGTTTCTGCGCAAATTCCCCGTCGAGCTGTAATTTCAGCTTTTGCAGGACAGCGGTCAGCTCCGCCGCATTAATGGGCTTGAGAATATATTCCGCGGCATTAATCTGAATGGCTTTCTGTGCATACTCGAAGTCGTCAAACCCTGAAAAAATCACGATTTTGACTCCCGGCATCAGTTCCGATAAGCGTTTGCCAAGCGTCAGGCCGTCCATAAACGGCATTTTGATATCGGTCATGACCACATCGGGATGCAGGCTCTCCGCCATTTCGAGCGCTTCCTGGCCGTTCTCAGCCGAACCTACCAGTTCAAACCCGTTTCCTGCCCAATCGATTTTGCGTTTAATGCCGTCGCGGATTTCTTCTTCATCATCCGCCAGGATAATGCGGTATAAAGACATAGCTGTAACCTCATTTTCAGAGTAACCGGATTTTTTAATCGTAATCAATCGCCATACCACTATTATACAAATGATCGAAAACGATGTACAACTTTATTATATCATTTTTACAAAAAAAAGAAAGAGCCAACTTTTCAGGTTGGCTCTTAAAATAGGACTGTAAGACTGCTTTACTTCTTTCTGTATTTGGAAAGGTCGATCGCGACAGCCACTGCAATGATAACGCCTTTGAAAACCTGCTGCCACATCGGCGATACATTGATGAACTGGAGGCCGTATTGGATTACGGTAAAGATCAGGACGCCCGAAATGATTCCGCCGACTTTGCCGACGCCGCCGTTGAGCGATACGCCGCCGACCACGCAGGCCGCGATGGCATCCAGTTCATAGCCCATTCCATACTGGTTGGTGGCGCCGGCGGTCCTTGCCGCCTCAAGCACGCCGCCGATACCATAGAGCAGGGAAGCGAGGATAAAGATTCCCATGATCGTCTTAAAGACGTTGACGCCGGAAACGACCGCGGCTTCACGGTTGCCGCCGATTGCGTATACATTTTTCCCGAACACGGTCTTGTTGAGTACGAACCAGATAATTGCGGTAATAAACAGCGCAATCGGGATCAAAACCGAAAATCTGTCAAACAGTTTTGTCAGGCCCAGTCTGGAAAAATCGGGGCGGATTCCGCCGATCGGCTGGGAGTTGTTGGGCGGCATGTCGAAATACAGGGAGGCCACGCCGTAGATGATAACCTGTGTTGCCAGTGTCGCGATAAAAGGGTGCATGTCATATTTTGCCACCAAAAAGCCGTTGAGCACGCCGAACACCATACAGGCGAGAATTGCCAGGATAATCGGGATCGCTACCGGAATCTGCGGCAGGTTCGGATAAAACCGGTTTCCGTAATCAGGGGTTTGCAGCATGGAGCAGGAGATGACGGCCGCCAGCCCCACCATACGCCCGGCGGAAAGGTCGGTACCGGCGATCAGCAGGGTAAAGCAGATGCCGAGCGCGATAATCAGCTTTGTGGAAGAC
>JAEXAZ010000237.1 GCA_023394255.1 Bacillota bacterium
GGTGCGCGCAGTCCCAATGGTAGCATTCGTTTCCAAACCGCAGGCATACCGGAGCTATACCGACGGAAAGCGTATGGAACCTTCGGAAATCGATTTTGTCTCCCGCGATATGTTTATGGGAATTATGCATAAAACCTATTCCGGTACCGCGACTGTATGTACCGGTTGTGCGGCAATGACTCCCGGAACGGTTGTGCAGCAGCTGATGGGGGACCACGGGGACGACTATACCGTTCGTATCGGCCATCCCAGCGGAATGATCGAATGCAACGTCACCCGTGAGAACGGTCGGATCGTCCGCGCGGTTTTCGGGCGCACGGCGCGCCGCATCATGGAAGGCTATGTCTATGTGCCCAGAACGGTTTTGGATTGAAATGAGTTTGAAAGGACGAAATACATATGAAAACAAAAGGTCTGAATGGGGCAAAGCTCCTGCGGGAGCGTCTCAAAAATCCGGAAATTATTGTTGCGCCGGGCTGCTATGACGCCCTCACGGCGCGTCTGGTGGAGCAGGCGGGATTTGAAGCGGGCTTTATGACCGGTTACGGCGCGGCGGGGTCCTTTTTGGGGCTGCCGGATTACGGCCTGATGACCATGAACGAGATGTCCGCCATCTGCGCCAACATGAACGCGGTGATTGATATCCCGTTGATCGGAGATATTGACACCGGCTACGGCAACCCGCTGAATGTACAGCGCACCGTCCGGGAATTCGAGCGCGCGGGAATGGCGGCGGTCCATCTGGAGGATCAGGTGTTCCCGAAACGCTGCGGACATATGGAGAATAAAGCAGTTATCCCGATGGAGGAGCATATCGAGAAAATCCGCGCGGCGGTGGAAGCGCGGGAAAATATGCTGATTATTGCCCGCACCGATTCCCGCGCGACCCACGGAATCGACGAGGCGCTCAAACGTTTGGAAGCCTACAGGGATGCCGGAGCGGATATTGTTTATGCGGATGCCCTGCGCAGCCAGGAAGAGATGAAACTGGTCGGTTCCATTAAAGGCGTTTATAAGTTTGCTAACCAGGTCGAATTTGGGAAGACCCCAATGCTGCTCACCGAGGAGATTCAGGCGCTGGGCTTTAATATTGTGATCTACCCGACCAGTTCGGTATTTGTTGCCGCCAAGGCCGTACAGCGCCTGTTCAAGGACTTGAAAGAAAAGCATACGACCCGTTACTTTATGGAGGACAATATGACAAAATTCGACGAATTCACCAATATTGTCGGCATGCCGGAACTGATGGAGATGGAACAGCGTTACAGAGTTGACGAGTTTAAAAAACACGATTAAGCCTGATCTTCAGGGGCTCCGCGTCGGATTGGGGCGGAGCCCGAATTCTTTAAAATCGAGGTGTTTTTATGGGTATGACGATGACCCAAAAGATTCTTGCAAAGCACTGCGGGCGTGACAGCGTGGCGGCGGGGGAACTCGTCAATGCGAAGCTCGATCTGGTGATGGGCAGCGATGTAACGACGCCGATCGCCATTCAGGAGATGGAGAAGCATCATCTGAACAGCGTATTCGACCCGGAGAAAATCGTTCTGGTAATGGACCATTTTGCACCGAACAAGGATATCCAGGCCGCTAAAAACTGCGCGCTGGTTCGGAAATTCGCACAGAAAATGGAAGTCCGGAATTTTTATGACGGAGGGCGCATGGGAATCGAGCATGCGCTGCTGCCGGAGCAGGGGTTTGTAGCGCCGGGAGAACTGATTATCGGCGCGGATTCCCATACCTGCACCTACGGCGCGCTGGGGGCATTCTCCACCGGAATCGGCAGCACCGATATGGCGGCGGGGATGTATGCCGGTAAAAACTGGTTCAAGGTCCCGCCCGCGATCCGGGTGAATCTGACGGGGGAATTCCGCCCGTTCGTAGGCGGGAAAGACGTTATTTTGCATTTGATCGGTCTCATCGGTGTGGACGGCGCGCGCTACCAGTCGATCGAATTTTCCGGGGATGCGCTCCCGTCTGTTTCTATCGACGACCGGTTTACGATCTGCAATATGGCAATCGAGGCAGGCGCCAAAAACGGGATTTTTCCAGTCGATGAGGTCACTGAAAGCTATCTCAGCGGCCGCGTCAGCCGGGACTACGAACCGGTATATGCGGACGAAGACGCCGAATATTCCAGGGTGGTCGAGATCGATCTGTCCAAACTGGAGCCGCTTGTTGCCGCGCCGCATCTTCCGTCCAACGTGAACGCCGCGGCAAATTACGCGGGACTGCATATCGATCAGGTGGTGATCGGATGCTGTACCAACGGGCATATTTCCGACTTGAGGCAGGCGGCGCAGATTCTGCGCGGCAAGCATGTTGCCCCCCATGTGCGCTGCATTATCATTCCGGCAACGCCGCAGATTTATTTGCAGGCAATGCAGGAGGGACTGCTCGAATGCTTTGTCCGGGCAGGCGCAACGGTCAGCATGCCTACCTGCGGCCCCTGCAACGGCGGTCACGTGGGTGTTTTGGCGGATGGGGAACGCTGCGTTTCCACCACGAACCGCAATTTTGTCGGGCGGATGGGAACAAAGGATTCGGAAGTCTATCTTGCAAGCCCGGCTGTTGCCGCTGCGTCCGCGCTTGGCGGTGTAATCGCGATTCCTTCGGAGGTGTGATATGGGAAACAAAGTTTTTAAATACGGAGATAACGTTGATACGGACGTGATTTTGCCTGCACGCTATCTGGCGCTGTACCGGCACGAGGACCTTGCCGCGCATTGCATGGAGGATATCGACACTTCGTTTGCGGGCACGGTCCGTTCGGGTGATCTGATCGTGGGCGGAGAAAATTTTGGCTGCGGCTCTTCGCGGGAGCATGCGCCTACCGCGATCAAAGCCAGTGGGATATCCTGCGTAATTGCCGCCTCTTTTGCACGCATTTTTTATCGGAACGCAATCAACATTGGGCTTCCGATTTTGGAATCCCCTGCGGCGGCGCGGGAGATACAGGCAGGAGATCAGATAGAGGTCGATCTGAAAACCGGGGAGATCAAAAATCTGACACGGAATAAATCCTATTTTGCGGGCAGTTTCCCTCCCTTTATTCAAAAAATGATTGATGCGGGGGGATTGCTGTCCTATCTGGAACATACAAAAATCGAAAGATGATGCTATAACAGCTCAGCCCGGATGGCCGATAGAACGGTCCCGCCGGCAAAGGAACATGAAAAAGGAGACTGTACAAATGAAGATCGTAATACTGGACGGCTATACCGAAAACCCTGGCGACCTTAGCTGGAACGAGCTGGAAGAGCTCGGCGAACTGATCGTCTGCGAACGCACGCCCACGGATAAAATCGTGGAACGGATTGGGGACGCAGACGCGGTCTATACAAATAAAACCCCGATCTCCCGAGAGACGCTGGATAAATGCCCGAATGTAAAATTCATCGGTATCCTTGCCACCGGCTATAATGTCGTCGATGTCGCCGCCGCGAAAGAGAAAGGGATTCCGGTCTGCAACATCCCGACTTACGGAACCGAGGCGGTCGGACAATTCGCAATCGCGCTGCTGCTCGAGATCTGCCACCACGTCGGCCATCACAACGAGGCGGTCCATGAGGGCCGATGGGAACAGAACGACGACTGGTGCTTCTGGGACTATCCGCTGATTGAGCTTGCACGCAAAACAATCGGCATCATCGGATTTGGCCGTATCGGTCAGGCGACCGGGCGTATCGCAAAGGCACTTGGCATGAAGGTCATCGCCTACGACTCCCATCCGAGTGAATCCGGCAAGTCAATTGCCGATTATGTAAGCCTGGAGGAACTGTTCGCGCAGTCGGATGTGATTGCGCTGCACTGCCCGCTCTTCCCGGAAACCGAGGGCATCGTCAACAAAGCGAACATTGCGAAGATGAAGGCCGGGGTCATTATCCTGAACAACTCACGCGGCCCATTGATCGCGGAGCAGGACCTTGCGGATGCGCTCAACAGCGGCAAGGTCTATGCGGCGGGGCTCGACGTCGTTTCAACCGAACCAATCAGGGGCGATAATCCGCTGCTGACCGCAAAGAATTGTATCATTACGCCGCATATCTCATGGGCTCCGAAGGAGAGCCGCCAGCGGTTGATGGATATCGCTGTTGACAATCTGCGGCAGTTTCTTGCGGGGAAACCTGTCAACGTTGTTAACAAATAGAAGTGATCCATTTCTTTTATAAACGTAAAAATCGTCTGCGGCAAAAACTCGCAGGCGATTTTTTCTGTGATCATATGGTGAACTTTGTACCTGTTTATCCCATAAATGCAGTAAAACAGGATCGCTGATCAGCGATCCTGTTTTTTTACGTACTAAATTAATTTTAAATTTACCATTCCTGTGATTAAATTGGATAACGGAAAATGGTTGTCATCCGGAATGATTTTCATCGGGCGAGCATAGTTATGGGACAAACAACACAATAGGAGGGGACGGGCGTGAAGCAAAAGATTGTATTTGTGAATGACAATCCGCCTGGCGCAGCCGACCAGGTGCTGCCGGCGGTTCTGGCGCAGGCAATTCTCAACCGGCTGGAGCGGGACAGGCAGGAGCGGAAAGGCTACATAAAGAACAAAGTCAGTTAAAAACACTGGCATCCGGATAACTTTAAAAGGAGGTGGAAGCGCTGCGGAACAATCTGCAAAAACCGAAGGTGGCAGCCTATTGCAGGGTTTCCACCGACAAGAATGACCAGCTCATGAGCCTGAAAGCCCAGCAGGAATTTTTTCAGGAATATGCGCAGCGAAACGGGCTTGAACTGGTGCGTCTCTATACGGACGAAGGGATCAGCGGGACCAAGCTGAAAAACCGGAAACAGTTTAACCGCATGATGGAGGATGCGCGGCGCGGGCTGTTTGAGCAGGTCTATGTGAAAGACGTTTCCCGCCTTGCAAGGAATGTGGTGGATTTTTTGCAGAGTATCCGCCAGCTGAAGGCACTTGGCATCGACTGCAAATTTGTGACCGCCAACATGTCTTCCAACGACGGAGAACTGACCCTGACCATACTTGCCGCGGTTGCGCAGGAAGAAAGCGCCAACCTTTCCAAGCGCGTGAAATTCGGCAAAAAGAAGAATGCGGAACACGGAAGAGTAC
>JAEXAZ010000240.1 GCA_023394255.1 Bacillota bacterium
TCCAATTTACCCCGGAAGCCTTCGGCAGAAATATCGCCGATATATCCGCTCGCGCAGGTCGAATCAATGATCGTCCGCTGGACAGGAAGTCCCTTTTCTTTCCATAGGAGCGGAACCAGCAGGCCCGCGACCAGCGCCACCAGGATACCCCAGACCGCCCGCAGCAGCACGATCCGGGGCTGCCCCGGGAACGCATAGAGCGTGGACCAGATGACCACCGGGTTGACAACCGGAGCCGCAAGCAGAAAGGTAATGGCGTAGGGAAGCGGGACTCCTTTGCGCACCATGCGCGCAACGACAGGCGCCATCGCGCAATCGCACACCGGAAAAAACACACCCAGAACAACAGCCAGCGGCGCACCCAGCAGCCGGTGTCTGGTAAACAGGCGGACAAGCAGCGTATCTGAAACAAATACCTGCAAAATGGAAGAGGTAAAAACCCCGATCAAAACAAACGGAATCGCCTGCAGAAGAATACTGATAAAAATGGTATTGACCGATTGCAGAAATGTATACTGATTTTCCAGCGCAAGCGCCTGCACCGCCTGAAAATACATAACGACCGCCCAGAACAGGAGAACGACAAGAAAGCCCTTTGCAACTTTCCAAAGGCTGGGGCCGGCAATCATGAAATACCGTTTTAAAATATTTTTCGGAATGCGGTTTTTAAAAAACACCTTTTCGGCTTTCCGGTTGATATTTTTTAAGCTTCTCCGAATAATATCCGCCTGCTCCGGTTCAAGCCCCTCAAACCGGTTGACAAAGATCACATCGCAGTTCGAAAGCTGTTCCGCCATGATGCGGCTCATATTGGACAGATAGGTTTCAAAGGTGGAGGCATCCACCAGCCCCACGATGCTGTTGAGCCTGCAGCCGTCCGGAAACCTGATTTTCAGCAGGCTGCCGATCTTCCAGGTGCCGTTATACTCCATCAGGATGCGGCGCGGCTCATAGGTTCCGATTAAGTCCTGAAAGAACGCCTGGGTCAGGGTATTGGGATCATCCACCGTTACCATCGTAACATTTTTGGCTTTCAGCTGTTCGGGGTCATATTCTTCGAGCCCTTCCTCGCATACCAAAAGGACGGCCGGCCTTCCCGCCGCTATCACATCCCGCTCCAGCAGGCTTCGGATAAAGCTGGTTTTCCCCGATTCGAGGAACCCCGTAACCACATCAATCTGAACTTCCATCCTTCCCCTCCAATCCCGGGAATTTATCCCGAAGGCTGTCATACTGCGTCAGCCCGCCATAGTCATCCGCAGCAGCCACTCTGTCCCGTTCTTGGGTTTTTGGCCCGCGAAATTTCTTCAGGCGGGGTTTGCCCGCATACAGAAAGCCGCAGGCCACAGAGGTCAGCGGAATCGTGAGCAGGATGCCAAGGCTGCCGATCAGCGCCTGCAAAATTTCGACGACGATCATTTCGCGGTTCAGCAGCGAAAGAATCGAACGGTTATAGGCGGCAAGCAGCAAAACCGTGGAAAGCGAGCTTCCGATATATGCAAGCACCAACGTATTTGCCATCGTGCCAATCATGTCCTGACCAATGGAAAACCCCGATTTTACGATCTGGAAAAAATCCGGATGCTCCGTGTTCCTGCGGACTTCATACAGCGATGTCGCAACGGATACGGCAACATCCATCACCGCCCCGATCGCGCCGATGACGATCGCCGCGAAAATGATCGCTTTCATGTCAATTGGGTTCTCGCCGTTTAGAAACTGCAAATAGTAGGACTCTTCGTCGACCATCCCAGTCAGGCCCATGATATGGCTCATCAAAAGCATCAGCCCTCCGGATGCCAGGATACCCCCCGCGCACCCGAGCCCCGCCCCGAGGCTTTTCATATTGGCCCTTGTGACGATCAGCAGCGTCATGGCCACGATATACGAGCAGACTGACAGCGACCAGACATAGACGTTTTTTCCGGACAAAATTGCCGGAATCAGCACCAGAAAAATCGCCGAGCAGGTAAATCCCAACGACAGGATGGTATCAAACCCTTTGAACCGTCCAAACAGGAGCAGACACACCGCAAAAAACAGCCCCAGCCCAATCAGCGCGTCGCTCCTGACATCCTGCGACGCATACCATGTATCGGCGTCATAGACGCCCGACTGGTCTTTGGTGACCAGAAATTTGACGCCCGGCCGCGCCTCCTTGATCGGGAGGGGCTGCATCGGGTTAATCAGCTGCATTGCTTCCAGTTCCTCTCCCTTGTGGATGCCGCTGAGGACCACCGCGCGGAATCGAATATTGACGTTGTCACCGGGCATCCCTGCGTATTCGGGTTTTACCGTCTCTTTGCTGAGTATTTCGACTACCCTGACCTTTTCGACCGAGGCAGCTTCGGTTCCGCTGAACGACGCCAGCCCCTGAACGGCAACCCTGTTTCCAAGAATGATACAGAGTAGGGAAGCCGCGACCGAGGCCAGCCAAATAAGCTTCTGTTTCAATTGGGGGTCTCCTCTTTTCGCGGTTTTTTAAACTTCAAACAACGCGCTGAGACGGTCCGCGCAAAGGTCTTCGCCAATCACACAGAGCCGCCC
>JAEXAZ010000252.1 GCA_023394255.1 Bacillota bacterium
TTCTTCAAAGTGAGCGTTACATTCTTCAGGGAAAGCCCCATCATTTCCGCACACCACGGTTCGGCGGCCACCACAGGGACCAGCGACGGCCTCGGCGGTATCACCGAATGGCCCAGTTGCGCCGCCAGCCGGTAGCCGTCCCCATTGCTGCCGGTCAGCGGATAGCTGGCGCCTCCCGCAGCGATTACAACGGCCCCCGCGTCAAATTTCTGCCGGTCCTCGCATACAACGCCGGTGACTGCGCCGTTTTCACAGCTGACCGCAGCCGCACGCGTTTTCGGCACGATCTTGACGCCGGACTGTTTTGCAAATCCCGTCAGGGCATCAACAACTTCCACGGCCTTATCCGAGACCGGGAAAACACGGCTGCCGCGCTCCGTTTTCAGCGAAACGCCCCGCTCCTCAAAAAACCGCATGGTATCCGCGGGTGCAAACGCATGGATCGCGCTGTATAAAAAGCGGGGATTCGTGCGCACATTTTGTAAAAAATCCTCCGGGGCGCAGTTGTTGGTCACGTTGCAGCGGCCCTTCCCGGTAATCAGCAGCTTACGGGCGGGCTTTGCGTTTTTATCCAGCACCGTAACGTCCAAACCGCGCTGCGCCGCCAGCCCCGCGCAGAACAGCCCGGCAGCCCCGCCTCCAATGATAACAGCTTTATTGCTCACCGGCATCTTCCTCATGTTTTTCATAAACTTCGTATTCGTCCCAAATTCGTTCCAGACGCGCATAGGTTTGCGCGATTTCGTCTCTCTTTTTAAGCCCGATCGCGACAATCAGCGCATTGATCAGTGAAAGCGGCGCGACAAGAGAATCTATAAACGAAACCATGTCGCTGCGCGCCATAAGGACATGGTCGGCGACCTCCGCTATGGGGGATTTCATGGAATCGGTAATCGCAATGACCTTCGCGCCGTTCGTCCTCGCGTAGTGCGAAGCCTGCACCGTCCGCTTGGAATAACGCGGAAAGCTGATCCCGATAAACACGTCGCCCGGGCCGATGCGCATAATCTGCTCAAACATTTCGCTGCGGCTGGTCGTATTGATGAGCCGCACGCTCGGAAAGATATGGTTGAAGTAGAAGCTGAGGAACTGCGCCAGCGCGGAGGAAGACCGGACGCCGATAATATAAATATTGTTCGCCTCGCAGATCCCCGCCACGGCGGCTTCAAAATCCCTTCCGCTGGTTTCCTCCAGTGTGCGGCGGATTTTTTCGATATCCTTTCCCAGCACCTTGGGCAGGACGTTGGAAGATTCCAGCTGCTCGCTTGTGGCATCCATGCGCTGCACCGTGGTCAGCTTGTTCCGAATCAGTTCCTGCAGCGCCTTCTGCAGTTCCGGATATCCTTCATAGCCGACCTCCGAAGCGAAACGCACCACTGTGGATTCGCTTACCCCGACCGTAGCGCCCAGTTTGGATGCGGTCATAAACGCGGCCTTATCAAAATGATTGACAATAAATCCGGCAATCAGCCGCTGTCCCTTCGAAAATTTAGGCATCATCTGCCCGATTACCGTCAGCAAGTCACTATTCATTTCCGAAATCCCCTCTTACCCCTATTTCATATCTCATCATATCATATCTTAAATCCCTGCGAAAATCAAGCGAGAAAGCAAAATCGACAAGCAAAAATGCAGGAACTTCTCCAAATCCCTGCATTTTTATAACGATACCTGAAAGGGTCCGGTTTTAATAAAAGCTCATCTTGACATGCTTCCCCATCTTTTCCAGATGTTTTTGCAGGTCTTCCATCAAGCGGAGTTTGATAGAAAGATCAATCGGCATATTGGGATTCTGATGGGCCGGGTTCATCGCACGGCCTACAAACAGGTTGACGTCGGTCGCATCCTCGAACAGCATTTTGGCAATGAGCGACGCCCCGTCGCGCTTCCCCTCCCAGTCGCAGTTGGCGCTTGGGGACGAGGCATAGCGTTTGGCAAGTTCCACCACGCGCCCCATGGTAAGCACCCCTTCGGTGCAGAGGTCCACGCCGTCTATGTATCCAATGGGGGGGATGCCCGGGTCCAGATAATCAATTTTGGTTTTTACCGCGGTTTTCAGGAAACGGGCGGCCAGCGTGGAGGTTGTCCCGCCGCAGACGATGGTTTTCCCCTCCTTGGAGAAGAAAAGTTCCATCACCTTTTCGTCATCCTCCGGATTGACCGGCGGGCCGATCATCAGATTCACCAGCTGCCGCTCACGGATGCGCAGCACCCCGACCGTGGTGTCGTCTCCGGGTTTATCCATATATAAATCCTGGCAGGCGCCGCTGACCAGTTTTGCCACCGTTTTTGCCGACATGTCGGAACGGTAATGTTCTTCCAGATAGTCAATTACATTCGGCCTTTCCCAGCCGAAATTGAGCGACTGCCCGACGCCGGCATGGATTACGCCGTCGCTCATCAGCAGGAACAGGTCCCCCAGATGAATCTGGAAGCGGGATTCAAAAATTTTTTTGCCCGCTATAATTTTTTCATATTTAGGGTAATCGTAATTTTTGCCGTCACGCAGCAATACAACATCCGGATTGTCATACTGGATGAGATAGACGTCCTTGTTGCGGTAGACTTTGATGATCGTGAAGGTGGAATAAGCGACCTGCCGCACCGAACAGACCGGCAGGGTCTGCGCGATGGTCGTGACGCACTCCTCAATCGGCATATCGGAATCCATCATCGTGGCGATGATCTGCGCCGTCAGCGTGGAAAGGATGTTCGCCTTGACGCCGCTGCCCAGCCCGTCGGCCAGCACCATCGTAAAGTCGCCTTCCGGCGTCCGGTTTTTCACCATGACCCGGTCCCCGCAGAGCTCTTCCCCCACCTTATTGAGGCTGACGTAGCCGTTTTCCATAAACAGTCGGTCCATCATTCATCCTCCGAGAGCACCGTGTTCTTGATCTTCGAAAGTGCTATTTTGGTTTCCGCAGTCGTTTCGCCGAGCAGGGAAGCAATTTCCTGCACAATCCGCATCTGCTTTTCAACCACCTTGTCGGTGATTTCAATCGTCTGCGCACGGGTTTCCCGGTATTTCTCCCGGCGCCTCTGCTCGTCCGTAATGTCCTTGATGATACCGAACAGCAGGTTATGTTCCCCATCCAGGACGACTGTCAGTTCAATGTACTTATTGTATTCCGACAGATACATTTTTTTGTCGATGATATCGTTGCCGGTATCCAGCACGTTCTGGAAGTCCGCGGGGTCCATCAGGTCGACGATCATCGAGCCGACCATTGTCTGCGCGCTGACATTGAACAGATGGCAGGCCGGCATATTCATCCGCTGGATGCACAGCTTATCGTCCAGAACGAAAATCGCGTTCGGGCTGACATTGAACACGTTGTCGGAAAAGGATTCCGCCTTTTCCAGCAGGAACGGCAGGCACATGGTGATGTCCGCTTTGCCGTTATACACCGCTTTCGCCTTTTCCCGGCAGGTCGGATAGCCGCAGCTGCCGCAGTTCAGCTCGTGCTCCGGCTTTGTTTTGCCCATTTTTGCGAGAATTTCCATAATTGCGCTTTCGGGAGGCTGCACCTCATGTACAAATTCATTGGGGATGGAACGCAGAAGGCCAAACCGCGCCTCGGCATTGAAATCCGGTTCTCCGCTTCCGTCCGGCTGGGCGTAGCTGTCCACCCGCACATGGCTGCGCAGGAAATTTTCCTGATAGGCTTTGGTGGACGGGCCGTTGATGCAGCTGCCGGTACAGGCACTCATCTCGACAAAATAGCCTTTGAGCCCGCCGCGCTGAATCTCCTCAATCGCAAGGATGCAGTTTTCCACCCCGTCCACCGCGAGATAGTTCCAGCCGGTGTTTTCGGTATGCATACATTTGATGATACCGCCGACGCGCGGGAAAAAACGGGACGCGCGCCCCTCCCGTTCCGCGACAGCTTCCTGTTCCGGGGCAATTCCGCGCTGCTTAAACCATTGTTCCAGCTCGTCGAACGTCAGCACACAGTCCACATAGCCGGGGACTTTTTCCATCTCTTTCTTTTTGGAGATGCATGGCCCGATAAACACGACGTAAGCATCCGGATATTCCTGCCTGATCAGCCGGGCGCTCGCCATCATCGGCGAGAGGACCGGCGCGATAAACGGGATTGCCGCGGGGTAATATTTTTGGATCAGCGTGACAACCGTACTGCAGCAGGACGAGATGATGACCTCCTGACTGTTTTCCCGGATCATCCGCTCATACTCGCTTTTGACAATATACGCGCCCTCCGCGGTTTCGCGTACGGCGAAAAAGCCCAGCTCTTTCAGGCAGGCTTCCATCTTTTCAATACCGGAAACGGGGAACTCGCTGATAAAGGATGGGGCCAAAGTCGCGATGACCCGGCGCCCGCTGCCGATCGCGCCGATCACTTCGGTCAGATCATTGCGCACCTTCTTCGCGTTCTGCGGGCAGGCCACGACACAC
>JAEXAZ010000309.1 GCA_023394255.1 Bacillota bacterium
TTCCAAGAAAGCAGAAGACGGCGGCGCAGGAGAGCAGTGAAAAAGGTTCCACATGGGTGGAAAAAGAGACGGGAAGCTCGAATGGTTCCAGCACAGTACCGTCAAAAGCCTCGATCTGCCGCTGAAGGGATATGACCGCGCTGTCTGTGGTAAAAGAGGATAACGTGAGCGTGTCCACGCTGGCAAGCCCGCAGGTCAGCGCTTTGATCCGGTGCTGCGCCACCTGTTCCAGAAGGCTTTGGTCGCTGCTGTCCACAACGGCAACGGCTTGTTCGCAGCAAAATTTTTCGGGTATGCTGCTGTGCCCGCGCACCAGAAAGATCGCGTTTTGGCAGCTGATTTGTTCTGTTTTTTGCCCGGTGACCAAAACCAGATCGGGTTCGTGCCCCCAAAATGCCGCATTCTGTGTCTGCACCTCTAAAATGGAAAGAGTACCGTTTCCGCCTTTTTTCATGATGGCATTAAACTTTTTGTCGGCAAGGCTTGTTGTGACTACGATCATACTCATCACCCGCGTTTCATTTGATTTAAGCGACACGCTGAAAAATTGCCATGGGGTTATGCGATCCCTTGACGTCTTATCTATTGTTACCGCATGGAAATAGATAATCCTTAGAAAAACACAGACGCCGAATTTTCATTCGGCGCCTGCGTTTCTCTGTTAAACGTTTTCAATCATCTGTGCAATTTTCTGCTTGGGAAGGAACCCAACCAAACGGTCGACCTCCTGGCCGTCTTTGAACAGCACCAGGGTAGGGATGGACATCACGCCATATTTTGTCGCCAACTCCTGCTGTTCGTCAATATCTACCTTGCCGACGACCGCTTTGCCTTCATAATCATTCGCGAGTTCTTCAACAATGGGGGCCAGCATTTTGCAGGGGCCGCACCATTGTGCCCAGAAATCTACTAAAACCAGTCCTTTGGATTTTTCCACGCCGGATTCAAATGTATCCGCGTTAAAATGTTGCAACGCCATTTTGATTCCTCCTGCATATTTTTGGATTTATAATACTATTATACACAAAAAGAGTATATAATCAAGGGATTTACAAAATATCTTCTATTATCGTTTCTCCGGATTATAAAAAAATACGAAAATGCAGGCATCTTATATAAAAGAATCGAATCACAAAAACGGCTTGATAAGTCAGTTCTCCCGGTTATAATGCAGGGAAGAAAAGTATATCTACAACATAAAATGGAAAAAGGTCCTTTCTGTTATCATGAATACAGAGACAGAAAAGCCGTTTAGGAGGAGGGCGCAGAATGAAGCGCATGAGAACCTGTATCAAAATTTCTGTGATTATCACTTTCGTGGCAATGGTACTGGTCAGTGTGTTCGCGGAAACGCTTCCGATCAACGGTATGACAACCGGGCAGGTGTCTGACCTTTACCCAAACCTGTTTGTTCCGGCCGGTTACACGTTTTTCGTATGGCCGGTTATTTATCTTTTGCTTACGGGATACGTTCTGTATCAGTTCGGCTTTTTCAGGAAAAAAAGCGAAAACCCGCATGCGGCGCTGCGGGACGGGATAGGCGTCTATTTTTGCGTTTCCTCTTTGGCAAACATTTGCTGGGTACTTGTCTGGCATTATCAGATGATCGCCCTGTCGCTGATCCTGATTGTAATTCTGCTGGCTTGCCTCGCCGAAATCGTACAGGCAATCGGCAAAGAAAACTTGGCCCCGAAAGAAACAATATTTTTAAAACTTCCGTTCGATGTCTATGCCGGCTGGATTTCCGTTTCGGTTATCGCAAACACGACGGTGTATCTTGTCAGCTTGGAATGGGATCACTTTCGTGCCGTGGAATCCGCATGGACAATCGCTGTACTGATAACCGGACTTGCGGCGGGTTTGCGGGCGATTCTGAAGTATGGCCATACTGCTTTCGGAATGGTAGTTATCTGGGCGTACTTGGGGATTCTGGCAAAGCATGTATCGAAAGACGGCTTTTCCGGAGGCTATCCAGGAATCATCGGGGTTGTCGCAGCCGCTCTCATTCTGCTTTGTGCCGCGGTTGTCCGGGCCCTGATGGACAAGAGGAAAAAACGCTGTAAAATTTGAACTACCCCTGTCGGCGGGCAATATTCGCCGGCAGGGGTAGTTTTTATATGACTCCCGCGGATTTCAGCCTTTTCCGCAGCGGAAACGCGCTCAGAAGCGCCAGAACTATCTTGACGGCATCTCCCGGCAGGTAAGGAATAACGCCCATGAATAATGCCTTGCCGAAGCTGACTTTCATCAAAACCGCGAGCCAGACGGTGCCGAACAGGTAGCAGATCAAAGTGCCGATAATCATACCGAACAGGCAGATCGATTTTTTATCCTCGAACCGGTCTGCAAAGTATCCTGTGAATGCGGCGAGAAACAGGTAACCGATCAGGTATCCGCCCGTAGGGCCGGCAAGCTTTTGAAACCCGGCAGTCCATCCCGCGAATACCGGCACCCCGATGCCTCCAAGCAAAATGTAAACCACCACGCTGATGGTGCCGCGTTTCATCCCTCCGACAATCGCGCAGAAATAGACGGCGAGAAACGCCATGGAAATGGGAACCGGGGAAATGGGAATGGGGAACGAAATCGGCGCCAATACGCAAATCAGCGCGGCAAGCAACCCGATAAAGGTCAAATTGTGGATCTTGGTACTCTGAGCAGAATTCATTTTGTCATCCATCCGTTTCTGTAAATTTCTTCTTGCATTATAAGCAATTCCGGATGAATTGTCAACCTATATAGTTAATTTGGTTTACAATAGTGATGATAAATTCCGGAACCTGATTGCAATAAGAAATCACACAGCCGCTATGCAATTTTGTAAGAATTTCAGGATGCCCCGTGGTTTCCAGCTCGTTCAGCGGGCAGGGCATGCCGCCGTCACGTTTTATGAGCGCCTCTTTGCGCGTCCACACTTCCAAAAACCGCTGAACGTCATTTCCTGCATAGGCTATTTCCCGCGGGGTAAAAAAACGCCTGGCCGCCGCGAGGTTCACCTTGCGGTTTTCCAATTCAATATCCAGCCCGCAGGGGCGGTCGGAAACTGCGCAGGCCACCACGCCTTTTGTATGGGAAAGGCTGAACTGCAGACCGGGACGATCAGGGAAGAAGGGTTTTCCATGCGGCCCTCTTTCGACAGCGGGAAGATACCCCAGAATCTGCTCCAGCAGCCCCCACGCGGCGGCGGATAAGTCCTGTTTGTCCGTGTGCATCAGGTAAACGCGGCTCATCTGTCCTTCCTCCTGCGATAGGTGACAATCCAGAAGTCCGCTTCGATGGAAAGCCGCCCGCATCCCGCCAGACGGCGCGAACCGTCGACAGGCGTCTTATAATAATAGGGCGTCATCATGAACAGGCTTTCAATCAGTTCATTGGAGTCCAGCGTAAAGGAATAGGAAAGCCGTTCCCGGCTCTCAATTTTCAGTTCTTCCAGCTCGAACGATTTCTCCTCGTTTTCATAGGGTTTTTCGTAAAGGATTTCTTTCAGCGCGAAAAGATGGCGCGCCGCGGGGTAAACGGCAATGAAATGCCCTCGGGGAGCCAGTACCCGCGCAAATTCGTCCGCGCAGACGGGGGAAAAAATATTGTAGCAGATGTCAACCGACCCGCCGGCTATGGGAAGCTCAAACAGGCTGGCCACCGCGAAACTACCTTCGGGAAGCCTGCCTGCCGCGTGACGCACCGCCCGCTTGGAAATATCGATGCCCGAGAAATCGGGCGTTTTTCCGGCAGCCCTCAGCGCGTTATAAAGCCTGGCGGCATAATAGCCCTCCCCGCAGCCCGCGTCCAGAATACGGGGAGAATCCCCGGTCAGGGCGATGACAGTGCGGTTGAGCGCGTCGGAAAGAGGCCGGTAGCTCCCGCTGTCGAGAAAGCGCGTGCGCCCGTTTACCATTTCGGCGTTGTCGCCTGGAGCCTTGCTGTTCATTTTGTTGGCGGGCAGCAGGTTGACATATCCCTGCGCGGCAAGATCGAAGGAATGGCCGTTATGGCACCGCAGAGCTTTGCCGGACTGCACGAGATCATTTCGGCAGATTGGACAGAGAAACATAGAATTGCCTCCGGTTTCGAAAATTCCAGATTATATGGATCTTATTGTACCAGAAACGGACAGAGAGCGCAATTTTGGGGTTCCTATCCGCGCCGAATCAGTGTATAATATTTTTGGCCGGGCGGGATTCCTGTCCGCCATGTAACCTGTAGAAATTGGAGAGACTGCATGAAGATCAAACTGCTTGCGCTGGATATGGATGGAACTGTCCTTTGTGATGACCATGCCACAATCCTTCCCGAAAACCGTACCGCGATTGAAGCTGCAATTGCCGGGGGAATCACGGTAGTGACCGCTACCGGACGCGTCAGGGGGCGCGTTCCGAACCAGATGGCGGCAATCCCCGGGCAGCGGTTCCTGATTACATCGAACGGCGCTGTTCTTACCAACTTGCCGGATGACGAAGTTTTATATGCGAATCCGCTTTCACGAAAAACGGCCCTGTCGGTTTTAGCGGCGCTGGATGGGCTGGACCTTTATATGGAGGCCTACTGCAACGGCGTGCCTTACGCGGAGACGGTCAGGGCGCATCTGCTGGAACGGTTTCCGGTATCACCGGGCCGCCGCGCCATGATGTCGCGCGGCGTTCAATTGATAAAAAGCCTGCGGGATCACATCAGCCAGGATCAGGTGATGCTTGAAAAGATAAACCTGCCCTACCTGCCGGATAGCGTGCAGGAGGAAATCCTGACCCGCCTGAACGGGGTGCACGGCCTTTCGCTGACCTCTTCCGTCGAAAAAAACATAGAGATCAACAGCGCGTCCGCGAACAAAGGCGCGGCACTATCCCATCTTTGCGGATATCTCGGCATTTTACCCGGGGAAACAATGGCGATAGGCGACGGGGGAAACGATGTGGAAATGCTCCGGTTCGCGGGCGTTTCCGCGGCGCCCGCAAACGCGGGCAGCGCCGCGAAACAGGCAGCCGGGTTCATAACCCGTGCAACGAATGACGAAGGAGCCGTGGCAGAAGCGATCAGGCGGTTTATTCTGTAACGGGCGAAAACGGATATGAAACAAAAACTTTATCGGTTTTTTCTTTTGACGGTAAGCACGCTTGTCATGGCGGTCGGCATCTATTTTTTTAAGTTCCCCAATCATTTTTCGTTCGGCGGGGTGACCGGGCTTGCCGTTGTTGTCGCAAAGGTCGTGCCCTACACGGCTTCCACCATCAGCTTTGCATTGAATATCATCCTTTTGATGGTCGGATTTGCGTTTCTGGGACGGAGCTTCGGTATTATGACGGCCTATTCCAGCCTGCTGCTGTCGGTGGGGCTCACTGTGTTGGAACGGATATGCCCGATGCCCGTTCCACTGACCGACCAGCCGATGCTGGAACTGTGCTACGCGATTGCGCTCCCCGCGATGGCGTCGGCTGTGCTTTTCCATATCGGTGCGTCCAGCGGCGGCACCGATATTCTGGCCATGATTTTCAAAAAATACTCGGGCGGCGACATTGGAGTAGGCCTTTTCATCAGCGACCTGGTTGTGGTTCTGCTGTCGTTTTTTGTGTTTGATATTCAAACGGGCCTGTTTTCCTTTTTAGGCCTGATGGTGAAGTCGCTGGTGATCGACAACGTCATTGAAAGCATTAACCTCTGCAAATATTTCAACATTATCTGCGATGACCCGGAACCGATCTGCAGATTCATTGTTCACCGGCTGGGCCGCAGCGCCACCGTTTGTGCGGCGCAGGGGGCGTTTACACATGGCAAAAAGTACATTGTTTTTACCGCGCTGAAACGTCCCCAGGCTGTTGCGCTTCGCAAATATGTAAGAACCGTGGAACCGACCGCCTTTATCCTCGTTACCAATACCAGTGAGATTATCGGCAAAGGGTTTGCCTCTTATGATCTTTGAACCGGTTGACCAGAAAGGCATAATGAGATTGAGGTGATCGCCATGTATGAAAGAATTCGCAATATGCGGGAAGATAAAGATATCACACAGGCGCAAATGGCTGAATATTTAACAGTTCATCAAACAACTTATTCCGATTATGAACTTGGAAATCTTAATATCCCTATACCAATATTGGATAAGCTCGCAGATTTGTTTGAGACCAGTATTGATTATCTTGTAAACCGTACGGATGAGAGGAAACCTTATCCTTGTAAGAAATAGACAGGCGACTGATTAAGAGAGGCTAAACCATTTATGGCTTAGCCTCTCTTAACTCTTTTCCGTATCGGTTTGGAGCATGGCTCAATAC
>JAEXAZ010000312.1 GCA_023394255.1 Bacillota bacterium
CCGTCGCCCGCATGGCAAGGCCGATTTTGGTTTTGTTCACCAGCAGCATCAGCGCTGCCAGCAGAATCAGCGATACGACGCACATGACAATCTGGGTGGAGTTGACCTTTGCGATGCCAAGGTTCACCATACCGAAATCAAAAAATGCGGGGAATGCTTTTTTCTCGCTGCCGAAGAAAATCATCAGCAGGTTTTGAATAATGTTGGAGATTCCGATGGTGGTGATCAGCGCGGCAATCGGAATCGAATTCTTTTTGCGCAGCGGGGCGAGCGCGGTCTTGTCAATTGCCACACCCAGCAGGCCGGTAAACACAATACTGAGCAGGACAGCGGGGATTACTCCAAACTGGAACCCCACAAACAGCAGGGCGATATGCGCGCCAAAAGCGTATACCGAGCCGTGGGAGAAGTTGATGAGCCTTAAAATTCCAAAGACCAGCGAATAGCCTACCGCAATCAGCGCATATGCCATTCCAAGTGCCAGCCCGTTAAAAATTTGTTGTATAATCACACTCGTAACGGTTGCGGAGGATTCCGCAACACAGCTCCTTTCCATCTGTTTTCATAAGGATGGTCTTCCGCAGTGTTTCGGGCAGCCTCCGCGGAGAACTTTTGCCGCGGAGACTGCCGTACGTTCTGATTCACTGCGGCACACGGCCGATATTCAGAAGTTATTTTGCTTCTGCTTCCACAAATTTTCCGTCTTTCACAACAACCTTGACAAATTCTTTGTGCACGTCGCCGTTGTCGTCAAACTGGGTGCTTCCGGTCACGCCCGGATATTCGATCTGATTAAGCTGGTCACGGACTTTTTCAGCGTCGGTGGTTCCCGCTGTTTCGATCGCTTCGAGCAGCATGCCCACGGAGTCATAAGCCTGGGAGGTCAGCGCGCTCGGCGCGGCGCCGAACTGGTCGGTATATCTGGTCACATAATCCTTGATGTCCGCTTTTTCCGAGCCGGAGAAGAAGATAACCGGGAAACGGACGCCCTCGACGGCGCTGCCGCCGAGTTCCAGGAGCTGCTGGCTGTAGGCATTGGAGAAGCCGACAATCGCGATGTCCGGATTGACCTGCTTATACTGGCGCGAAACCGGAGCCAGCAGGTTGTACATGCCAACGCAGATGACCACATCGGCGCCCGCGGCGTTCAGCTTGGTGATGGCGGGGCTGTAGTCGTCGGAGCCTTCCATGACTTCTTCATGTGCGACGACCTTTACGCCTTCGCCCGCTTTTTCCTCAATGAGCTGTTTTACGATCGTGGAAGTGCTGGTTCCCCAGTCGGTCAGGATCGAGATGATGCCGATATTCTTCTTGCCCAGATCGTTAATGGCGATATCCAGTCCGGCGGACGCTTCCACGTTGATGACGGTGTTGTTGCGGAAGATGTAGTTGCCGATGCCGGAATAGTCCGGGTGGGACGCGGACGGCGAAATCTCAATGATTTTGTTCTCCTGATAAACAGGTGCGGCAGTCATACAGACGCCCGAGGCGAAATGTCCGATAACGCCCACAATGTCGCCCTCGCTGACGATTTTCTGCGCGATGGAGGCCGCTTCTTCCGAGGAGTTCTTGTCGTCATAGGCGACAATCTCCACCTGTTTGCCGATCACGCCGCCGGCTGCGTTCCATTCGTCCGCTTTCAGCTGCGCCGCATTGAGGAAGCCTTTGCCGTATTCGGCATTATCGCCGGTCATCGGACCCGCAACCGCGATTTTAATGCTGCCCCCGTCAGAAGCGGGCGCGGCCTGAGACGCCGCGCCGGAAGACGCCGCCTGGGAAGACGCGGAGGATGTCTGGGAAGCGCCGGAAGAACCGCATCCCGCCGCGGAAAGTACCATGGACGCCGCCAAGAGAACCCCCAAAGTTTTTACTGTCCTTTTCATACTGTTTCTGACTGCCCGGCTGTTCGCCATAAATTGCAGTCGTCCTCCTTTCATTCTTTTCATATTTTATAATTCATATATGAATTATATGATTATAGCGTACCACCTCATTTCTGTCAACTCCATTTCCTGCAATATAGTATCCGGTATCTTCGCAAAACGAATCCCATTTCCCGAATGCTCCGGGTTTGCGCCGACCAAGTCAGAACTGTTCACGAACCGATCATGATTCTCAGGATTTCCTCGTCGGTTCCACGCATGCCATCTTTTGCGAGGCGGGACACGCTGTCAATTGTCTGTTCGATTTCTTCCTTCACAATTCCTTCTCCCGGGCAGAAGCCGCGGTTCTGCATCGCCATGGAAAATGCCATAATCGCGGCATCGACGCTCGATGCGATTTTTGCCGCGCAGGATGGCTTTGCGCCGTCGCACACAATTCCGGAGACATTTGCCAGCGTATTTGTGATGGTCTGTGAGATCTCCTCAATGCCTCCGCCGTGCAGATAGGCGATCGCCGCACCCGCGCCGGTCGCCGCACTGACCGCGCCGCAGTAGGCGGACAGGCGCCCGATCATCGATTTCTGGTGGATGGCGGTCAGGTTACTGATGCAGAGCGCCCGATAGAGCTTTTCTTTAGAAACGCCCAGTTCGTTGGCGTATTCGATTACCGGCAGGGAAACCGTCATTCCCTGGTTGCCGCTGCCCGAATTGATCACAACCGGCAGTTCACAGCCGCTCATGCGCGCGTCCGACCCGGCAGCCGCCACCGCCCTTGCGCGGACCTTGACGTCGTGCCCATAAGCGGATATCAGCGTCATCCCGACTCCCGCACCGTAACAGTTATGGAGTCCTTCCTCGGAAATGGCCGTGTTATAGGCAATCTGCCGGTCGAGCATCTCCCGGACATCTTCCACATCAACGGTCTGCGCGAAATCATAAACTCCTTCGACTGAAAGGCAGCTCCTGTCGGTCAGCCCTTCTTCCTGTACATTGGGGTCAAACGGAACACTGAAAACCGTCTCGCCATCTTTTTCCATCCGCACAATCCCGGTATGGGTATGGACAATTTCCGCCAGTGAGCTGTGTTCGCCGCTATACATCCGGACAATGATGTGGAGCTTTGCCGGGGTGGCGAGCAGTTTCTCTTCACAAATTCCCGCTGCCAGCAGGTCCCTTGCCGTCTGCAGATGTTCTTCCGTGACACCTGTAAGAATCTCAAGCTTTTTGGAGGCGTCGCCCCCCACCGCGCCGATTACCGCCGCCGCCGATATGCCGCGCAGCGTCCTGGTTGTGGGGACCACAACGCCTTTGACATTTTTAATGATATTCCCGCTGCATTCCACGATGATTCTCTCCGGGAACCTGCCGAGCAATTCCCGCGCTTTTGCGGAAGCGTACGCAATGGCAATCGGCTCGGTGCAGCCCAGAGCCGGAATTAATTCTTCCTGCAAAATTGCGATATAATTTTGGTAAATTTGTTTCGTGAGCGCCATGCAGTATCCTCCCGTCTCGTATCGAGACACCTGTTGTTTCCTTATCTGGCTCGATTCTAACAGGTAATCCTGTCGAATTGCAAGCTGTTTTTGTGCAATTCCTGCATTTTCTCAGCATATGTGCAATTAATTTAGGGCTGCCTGTAAAATAGTCACATTCAGAGATCCCGTTTCGTGTGCCAAATCCAGGAGGTGTATCATTTTAAGACATGCGCCATTTTTTTCAGTTCTGAATAAAACTGTTCAGAACTTCCACGTTTATCAGCCGGGCACAAATAATACAGCTTGGTTTGCAATACTTTCTGCAAAATCTGAGCAGGCTTTTCAAAAATTTTGTCAAGAAAAAAGGCGCCGTGAGATTCTGTCTCACGGCGCCTTTGCCTTACAAGCCTGATTATAGGGTTATTTAATCGATTGTCAACCCTGATCCATAGCGGACATTTTGTACAATTTTACTAATTTTATTCTGGAAATATTTTTTATTGACTCTGACAATTGGTATTATTTCATAATATTATTTGAATTATATTGTGCATTATAGATAATGTATTTGGGGGTTTTTCTTTTCGTTTGCTGAAATTTCCGTCGTGTATCATATTGGGATTTCGCATGTCCCAACTTTTTGTGCGCTCTTACAAAAATTGCGCTTCACTTTATTTTTGCATAATTGTATGCGTTATCCTGCATTTTAAGCAAAAGAGGATTGTTTTCCTGTCAAAAAAACGCCCGCGGCCGCGGGCGTTTTTTTCTATACAAACTGCTGTCAAAGCGTCAGCGAAGGCGGCGCATAAACCCTGGCGGCAAGCTCCGAATCCAGCAGATAAAGTCCTTTGGCGTCGGTGCCGAACAGATCATATTTTTTCAGCAGGCTTTCCGTGCTCTTTTCCTCTTCCCCCTGCTCCTTAACAAACCAGTCAAGGAACTGCATGGTGCGGAAATCCTTCTGCGCGTAGGCTTCCGCATAAATTTTGTTGATTGACGCGGTCACCGCCCGCTCATGCTCCAGCGCATTTTCCACGGGGCGGCGGAAGTCCTGATAATCAAAGCGCGGCGCCTTGATATCCTCCAAAACCACCCGCTCGTTATTATTCATGAGATACTGCATAAACAGCATCGCGTGGTCCCGTTCCTCCTGCGCCTGCACACGGAACCAATTGGCGAAGCCGTTTAAATCCAAGTTCTCGTAATAGGTATAAATATCCAGATATACATAAGCGGAATACCACTCAAAATTTATCTGCCTGTTTAACATTGCCACCAGTTCTTTATCTAACATTTTATGTCATCTCCTTTATCACGGCCTGACCCGTCCGGCGCTGTTTTCGGCGGCTCTATCCAAAAATGAGAACCCTTTGTTCGATCGGAAGATTCGCTTTTGGCTTAGCTCCTGCCGTTACCGAACCAAACGGCATCTCGCCAAGCAGTTTCCAGCTTTTCGGCAGATTCCAGCTTTCATGAACCTCGTCGTCAATCAGCGGGTCATAATGGTGGAGGCTTGCCCCCAGGCCCTCCGCTTCCAGCGCGGTCCAGATGATATACTGCAGCATCCCGGCGGACTCAAGCGACCAGACCGGGAATTCCTCCTGGTAAAGCGGATAGTTTTCCTGCAGAGTACGTACTGTGCTCTGCTCCTCGAAATAAAGTACTGTGCCATATCCGGCGGAGATCGTATCGAGCTTTGTTTTTGTATCCGGAAAGTTTTCTTCCGGGACAACTTTTCGCAGCACTTTTTCCGTTATCCGCCAGAGCTTTTCGTGTTCTTCCCCAAACAGGACAACCACCCGGGCACCCTGCGAATGAAACGCGCTCGGCGCATTCAGCACAGCCCTGCGCACCAAATCCCCGACTTTTTCTTCGGAGAGCAAAACCTCTTTTCCGATCGTATAAATCGACCTGCGTGATTCAACGGCATTCATAAATTCTTTCCCCATCGTCAACAGCCTCCTTTATTTCTTTTAGTTTGCACGGATTCTTATCTTTTACTATATCTCACTTCTGCAAATCTTACAACCTGTCTCTGCCAATATGCTTTTAAATTTGGGGTGCGTGTTCCGGTTTTATGATTTCGTGTAAGCCCGGCGATAAGACTCCGGAATAAAATCGTCCAGCCCGCATTTGGCGGCGACATTGATCGGCCAATAGGGGTTGCGCAAAAGTTCCCGGCCAAGCGCGATCAGATCCGCCCTGCCGTTTTCAAGGATTTCCTCCGCCATCTTTTCGTCGGTAATCAGCCCCACCGCGATGGTGGGCAGGCCGCACTCCCTGCGGAGTTCTTCGGCAAACTGTACCTGATAGCCGGGGTAATCGCTGACTTTAACAGGCAGCAGCCCGCCCGAGCTGACATGGACGCAGTCGACAAGCGGCTTAATCTGCCGGATTATTTCCGACATCATCCCGCCGTCAATGCCGCAGTCCTGATAGTCACAGGCCGAAACCCGAAGCCACAGCGGCTTGTCAGCCGGCCAGGTCCCCCTCACGGCCGTGAGGACCCCGCGCAGGAAGCGTACCCTGTTTTCCAGCGTTCCGCCGTAGCCGTCGGTACGGTGATTCGTCAGCGGCGACAGGAATTCGTGGAGCAGATAGCCGTGCGCCGCATGGATTTCCAGCGCGTCAAACCCCGCCTGATCCGCCCGCTGCGCCGCCTGCCGGAAAGCTTCCGTCAGCGCAAGAATGCGCCGCTCCGTCAATTCCCCGGGTATGCGGCTGCTCTCGTCAAACGGGATTGCGCTCGGCGCAAACGGGCCGCCCGAAGCCGATCTGCTCTTTCTTCCGGCGTGGTTCAGCTGAAGCGCCGCCTTTGCGCCGTTTGCGTGGATGACATCGGCAACCCGTTTCATACCCGCAATCTGGCCGTCATCCCACAAGCCGAGGTCGTTGTCACTGATTCTGCCTTCGGGTGTCACGGCGGTTGACTCCACAATGATCAGCCCCGCCCCGCCCATTGCCCTTGTGGCGTAATGGCATAGGTGAAACAGCGTTGGAAAACCGTCCGATGTTGCCTGATACATGCACATCGGAGGCATCACAATCCGGTTTTTCAAGGTCATATTTTTCATTTGATAGGTTTCAAACAGCTTCATTGTCATTTCCTCCTGTCGGATTCATGTCGGAACGAAGGCGCAGGCCCGTCGGCATATCGCACAGGGTCTGCGCCTTTAGGTTACTCTGCGGAGATGCACCCCTGTGGGAATTCAGGCGAGCAGCAAACCTCGTCGGTCATTTTGTAAAGTTCCTGCTCATTCCCTGTCACGGACTGCCCATTCCATATCTGTGCTCTTTCTAAATCAAATCTGCTCATCATATACCTCCTATGTAACGCCGGGTCGCCCCGGCTGATCTATCTTTTCCTTTTCTGAAAGGTTTATCCATTGCTGAGGCTTTTGCCTTGTCTATATTATACTTTATCTGTATGTTTAAATCAATACCAAATCAGTATATTTTTAGAAAAAATAAGGCCAAAATTTGTTTTTTTCGCCGTTTTTTCTTTCAGCCGGAATCCCGCAGCAAAAACCGGCTGCGCTCAAATTCCAGCAGCCCTTCATCGCGCAGCCTGCCAAGTTCCGCGGACATGGCGCTCCTGTCCACGCAGAGATAGTCAGCCAGTTCCTGCCGGTTAAACGGGATTACAAATTCCCGGCTCCTGCAGATGACCGCCTGTTCGGAAAGATAGGAGAGCAGTTTTTCCCGCGTCGTGCGTTTGGAAAGATGCTCCATCTTCCTGCTGAGCAAAACATTCTTATTGGCCAGAACCCGCAGCATGTTCTGAATCAGCTGATTATGAAACGTGCAGCCGCCCGGGCAGGCAGTCATCAGCTTTTGGCAGTCGAGGAACATTACCACACTCTCTGAAACGGAAAAGACGGATACCGACAGCGTTTTAAAGCTGGAACAGGCAAATGCCTCGGCAAACAGGGCGCCTTCGCCAAGCTGCGCCAAAATCGCGCGGCTGCCCGTTACATCCTCCTGCACCACCTGCACACGCCCCGACAGCACCACGCCCACATCGCGGGCTTCTTCGCCCGCCAGCAGAATTGCCTCGTTGCGGCAATAACTCCTTTTGCGCGCGTCAAGACAGCCGAGCAGTTTTTCCAGGTCGGCGTCGCTCACCCCGTCAAACAGCGGCGTTTTTTTCAACATGACAGAATCGTAATCCATACGCGCCTCCACTTTGTTGTAAAAACAACAGACTTTCGCTTCCCAATGGTATAAAGTATGAGTGTACCAAGTGAAAATCAAACACGGAGAAAGGAAATGGAAAAATGAAACGAAAAATAATTGAAATAAATGAAGAAAAATGCAATGGCTGCGGCCTGTGCGCAAACGCCTGCCACGAAGGCGCGATCGCAATTATCGACGGAAAAGCCAAACTGATTCGCGACGACTACTGCGACGGCCTGGGCAACTGCCTGCCTGTCTGCCCCACCGGAGCCATCTCCTTTGTGGAGCGTGAAGCCGCGGCTTATGACGAAGAGGCGGTCCAAGCGCGGATGGCCGCGGCCCATGCCCATGCGCCGTACGCGGGCGGCTGCCCCGGCAGCATGGCAAAGGCCCTTCGGCGCCAGCCAGAACCCACGGCTTCCGCCGCACCCGCTGTCCCCGCGGAAAGCGAACTGATGCAGTGGCCGGTCCAGATCAAGCTGGTTCCGGTGAACGCCCCTTATTTTGACGGGGCAAACCTGCTGGTTGCCGCGGACTGTACCGCTTTCTCGTATGCGGATTTTCACCGCAGGTTTATCAAAAACCATATTACGCTGATCGGCTGCCCCAAGCTGGACGAGGGAGATTACAGCGAAAAATTGACCGCCATCCTGAAAAATAACAACATTAAAAGCGTCAAGGTCGTCCGCATGGAGGTTCCCTGCTGCGGCGGAATCCAGAACGCGGTAGTCGAGGCGCTGAAAAATTCCGGAAAAATGATTCCGTGGCAGGTCGTGGTCATCTCTACCGACGGCAGAATTCTCAGCGAATAACCAAAGGATCAGGCACCCGCGGCTTCTTTATCATGCAGTTCACGGAAGAAGAAATACAGATACGGCAGACAGGCCGCGAAGCTCGCGGCGTCTGCCAGCGCCTGTGACATCTCAATTCCGGCCAGCCCCAGAAATTTGGGGAGCAGCAGGATCAGCGGCAGGAAAAACACGCCCTGCCGGTTGCAGGCCAAAAAGGTGGCACTGTTTGCCTTCCCGACCGACTGGAGCACCATATTCGTGCCCATCATCACCGGCTGGAGCGGCAGCGCGATACACTGCCAGCGCAGCGCGGCCACTCCGATGGCAATTACTTCGGCATCTCCCCTGCGGAACAGCGAGATGATGTCCGGTGCAAAAAAGAATCCCGCTGCGGCGAGCGTTGTCATGACAATCATGCCAATCCGCACCGTGAACCAGTATGCCTGCCGGACGCGGGCATACTGCCCGGCGCCGTAATTATAACCCGCCACCGGCTGAAACCCCTGCCCGATGCCCAGCATGACCGAAAGAATGAACAAGAAAATCCTCGATACAATCGACATTGCGGCAACCGCGGGGTCTCCGTAGACGGCCGCGCTGACATTGAGCGCCACCGTGGCGGCGCTGGCAAGCCCCTGCCGGCAAAGCGACGGCAGCCCGTTGTGAATGATATCGGCATAATCCCCCAAACTGCGGGACACTTTTTTAATGTCAAGTACGGTGACGCTTTTCTTCCTAAGGAAAAAAGAGAGCAGAATGGAAAAACTGATACACTGGCTGATAAGGGTCGCAATCGCCGCGCCGGAGATTCCAAACCCCAGAGTAAAGATAAACAGCGGGTCCAGCGCGATATTGAGCACCCCGCCCAAGGAAAGCCCCACCATGGAAAGCGCGGCTTTCCCCTGCGCGCGCAGATGATTGTTCATGACAAACGAACCGCACATGATCGGAGCGCCCAGCAGGATATAGCGCGCATAATCCCGCGCATACGGTAAAATGGTATCTGTCGCGCCCAGCAGATGCATCAGCCCGTCAAGAAATCCGAGCCCAAAAACGGTAAGCAGCAGCCCGAATCCGACTGCCGCAAAAAATGCCGAAGAGGCGATCCGGCTCGCGGCTTCGCGTTCCTGTCTGCCCAGCAGGCGGGAAATGATGCTCCCGCTTCCCATGCCGAGCGTAAAGCCGACTGCCTGAATCATCGCCATCAGTGAAAAAACAATGCCGACCGCTCCGCTGGCGCTTGTCCCAAGCTGCGATACAAAAAAGGTATCGGCCATGTTATACAAAGCCGTCACCGTCATGCTGATGATCGTCGGCACCGCCAGCGAAAGGATCAGCCCGGGAATCGGCGCCGTCACCATCCGTTCATACTGTGCCCGGTCTTTCCCGTATATGCTTTCTTCGGCCTGCTGTTCCCCCATGAAATCCATTCCCCCAATTATTCCGCTTTCTGTCTTTATCTGTCTTTTTCCGGAAAAGTCATATGGATACAGTTTAACAACTTTCCTGCAAATATGCAAGTCTTGAAGAT
>JAEXAZ010000317.1 GCA_023394255.1 Bacillota bacterium
GCGTCTGGACAGCCTGAAAATGGTGATTCTGGACGAAGCTGATGAGATGCTGAACATGGGGTTCCTTGAGGATATTCAGGCGATCCTTGACCAGACCCCCGAGGAGCGCCAGACCGTTCTTTTTTCTGCCACAATGCCTCCGGCAATCTTAAAAATCACGGAAAACTTTCTCCGCGATCCCCAGACAGTCGATATTCGGACCGGCCAGCGTACCATTGCTACTACGGAGCAATTTTTTTATCAGGTTCCCCAATCCCGTAAAATGGAAGCGATCAACCTTTTGCTTCAATACCATGAGCCGCGCCGCGCCGTCATTTTCTGCAATACAAAAGCAATGGTAGATGATCTGACTGCCTATCTGACAGAGCATAGCTTTAAAGCGGCGGGAATTCACGGAGATATGAAGCAAGCCTCACGCACGCAGGTCATGCAGTCTTTCCGTGACGCGAAAATCCGCATACTTGTTGCTACCGATGTTGCCGCGCGAGGCATCGACGTTGAGGATATTGACGCGGTTTACAACTTTGACATCCCTCAGGAATTTGAATTTTATATCCATCGCATAGGGCGTACAGGCCGCGCGGGAAAAACCGGTTCCTCCCATACGCTGGTCTGTAACTGGCGCCAACTGAATACGATGAAAGATCTCCGCCGCTTTACAAACGCGGAAATTGCGGAAGCTAAATTGCCGGCCACCGAAGATATTCTGCAAAAAAAGCAGGAAAAATTCGCATCAAAGGTATGCCGCACACTTGAAGCGGGGGGCTACGAAAAATACAGCAGTCAACTCGAAGAACTTGCGGCGCAGCAGGGTGTGGAAATACTTGATATCGCATGTGCCTTGACCCAGATGATCTATTCCAAGGATAAGAAAACAGTTCCCAGCATCAAATCTCCGGTTGCGGCGGACAAGGCATTGCGGGGCGGCAAACGGGTGATGCTTCGTTTGGATGCAGGCAGGCAGGAAGGTATCGCTCCAAACTTTATTGTCGGGGCTATCGTGGATGCCACAGGGCTTTCTCCCCGGTCGGTCGGTAAAATCAACATTTTTGACGGACATACGCTGATTGAAATGTCCGAAAGCGATGCTCAGACTGTGCTGGACGAAATGAAGCAGGCTAAAATCCGGGGACAGGAAGTGCACTTTTCCATCTCCGCTGAAGCGCCGAAATTTGGCCGCTACGGCAATATGCCGCACAGGGTTGGCGACCGCCCTGCTTTCCGGGACGGCGTGAAGCCCTCCCGCCGGGACTCCAGAACTTTTCCGCGCCGGAAATCGCGCGAAAGCTGATTATGAAATCAAACAGCCGGCCTTGGGCCGGCTGTTTTTGTTTAATCCGTGTAAGACGAATCCAGCGGTTTATCTTTTACCATCTGGAGATAATCCAGGCTCTGAAACCCCATTTTCTCATATAGCTTTCGTGCCCTCGCATTATCCGGTTCAATTTCCAAACGGATGCGCGCAGTATCCGCTCCATATTTTTCTTTCAGAAACCGTAAAAACGTACTGCCCATTCCTTTTCCCTGATACTGCGGGCGCACATACAGTTCCTCTACCCAAATGACCCTGCCGCCCGCCTCCGTTGAAAATGTAAAAGCGAGTTGGGCAAACCCTGCCGTTTTCCCTTCTGCCTTCAACAAATAGGCAGCCGAATAGGGGCTTTGCGAGACAGCCTCATTGAAAGCCCGCTCGAAATGTGTTTTTGGTACCGGGTGCAGGACTGCATCTGACTGATAAAACTCTTCAAGCAGTGCAAAAAATTCTTCTCTGTCTTCTTTCCGTACCTTTTGTATCAGCATGGGTTTTCCTCTTTTTCCAAAAAATATAAGAAACGCTTGTGATAGTAGTATAACAATTGCCTGGAACGAAGGCAAGCCGGCAAATTTCTGCTTGCCAATGGACGCGCACTGTGTTAAAATTAAGACAATGACCTGCGTAGAGGAATTTTTTCCGGACACAAAGGTCTCCATCGAAATTCAGCAGCCTAAACAGAAGGGAATTTCCCAACCGGCAAGGCGGCGGCATCGTATTTGACTCACTGCCCCCCTGCCATTTTCCGGTCAGGGGGGATTTTTTTATTCGTTTTGAAGGAGAATCGGTTATGGAAACACGGATTGCTTTAATTGGCATTATCATTGATGAACCCAATGCAGTCGATCTGCTAAACGCTACCCTGCATGAATATGCAGCTTATATCATCGGCCGCATGGGAATTCCTTACCGTCAGAGAGGGATCAGTATTATCAGCATTGTGATTGACGCTCCCAATGATGTCATCAGCTCCCTTTCAGGCAAACTGGGACAGTTAAAGGGAGTAAGCATTAAAACCGTTTATTCCAAGCTGCCCGCCGGAAAGGATCCTGTCTGATGAAACAACTGATTGACCGGCTCGCGCAGAACCGGGTTTTATCAAAAGAAGAATTTGTGGAATTGCTGTGCAGACACAGCGAGGAGGACGCTTCCTACCTGTTTGAAAAAGCGCGCGAAACTTCCCTGAAACAATTCGGCAACCGCATTTATACCCGGGGACTGATTGAATTTACCAGCTATTGCCGCCGCAACTGTTATTACTGCGGAATCCGCAGCGGGAATCCCGACGCGCAGCGTTACCGCCTGAGCCGGGAAGAAATCCTGTCGTGCTGTAAAAACGGGTACGGCCTTGGGTTCCGGACATTTGTATTGCAGGGCGGCGAGGACCCCTATTATTCCGATCAGGAGATTGCCGATCTTGTCCGGCTGATCAAATCGGGCTGGCCGGACTGCGCCGTCACACTTTCCATCGGAGAAAAAGAGCCCGCTTCCTACCGCCTCTTCCGGGAAGCAGGCGCCGACCGGTATCTGCTGCGGCATGAAACCGCCGACCCGCGTCATTACGCGATGCTGCACCCCGGCAGCCAGACCGCGGAAAACCGCAAAGCCTGTCTTTGGGAGCTGAAATCCCTCGGTTATCAGGTAGGCGCGGGATTTATGGTCGGCTCCCCGTTTCAGACCACGGAAAATCTCGCGGACGACCTGCTTTTTCTTCATGAGCTGCAGCCGCAAATGGTCGGCATCGGCCCGTTTATCCCCCATCATCAGACCCCTTTTTCCGGCTACCCGTCCGGCACGCTTGAACAGACGCTGTTCCTGCTTGGCATCCTGCGCCTGATGATGCCAAGCGTCCTGCTTCCGGCAACAACCGCGCTGGGGACAATCGCGCCGGATGGACGGGAGCGCGGTATTCTGGCCGGAGCCAACGTCGTAATGCCCAACCTGTCCCCTGTCGGCGTGCGAAAAAAATATGCGCTGTACGACAACAAAATCTGCACAGGCGAAGAGGCCGCAGAATGCCGCTTTTGCCTGCAAAACCGTATGAAGCATATTGGCTATGAGCTGGCTGTGGACCGCGGAGACTATTTCCCCGAACGGTCCTGACACCAATAAATTTAAAAGGAGTAACTGCCATGTACAATCCGAAGTCAAAGGTCGCGACAGAATTTATCGACGATGCTGAGATACAGGAGACCCTCGCGTACGCGGCCGCCCATAAGGACGACTTTGCGCTGATTGACCAGATCCTGGAAAAGGCCGCCACGCTGGAAGGCCTGTCCCACCGTGAGGCCACCGTCCTGCTGGAATGCGATGACCCCGTTTATCTGGACAAGATTTATCAGCTTGCGATGGAGATCAAGCAGAAAAACTACGGGAACCGCATCGTCCTGTTTGCGCCGCTCTATCTCTCCAATTACTGTGTCAACGAGTGCCGCTACTGTCCTTATCACCACCATAACAAGCATATCGCGCGCAAACAGCTTTCGCAGGAGGAAATCGTGCGGGAAGTCGTGGCGCTGCAGGATATGGGGCATAAGCGTCTCGCGCTGGAGACGGGCGAGGACCCGGTGAACTGCCCGATTGAATATGTTCTGGAAAGCATCAAGACCATTTATGACATCAAGCATCAAAACGGCGCGATCCGCCGCGTCAATGTAAATATCGCGGCTACCACCGTCGAAAATTACCGCCGCCTGAAAGAGGCCGGCATCGGGACCTATATCCTTTTTCAGGAGACCTACAACAAGCAGGCATACGAATATCTGCACCCGGCGGGGCCCAAAAGCAACTATGCCTATCATACCGAGGCCATGGACAGAGCGATGGAAGGCGGCATTGATGACGTCGGCTGCGGCGTCCTGTTCGGCCTGAATCTGTATAAATACGATTTTGTCGGGCTACTGATGCATGCCGAACATCTGGAAGCACGGTTCGGGGTAGGGCCGCATACCATCAGCGTTCCACGCGTCCGTCCGGCGGATGATATTGACCCCCAGAATTTCAGCAACGCGATCTCGGATGAAATTTTCCAGAAGATTGTTGCGGTTTTGCGCGTTGCGGTTCCCTATACCGGCATGATCATCTCCACACGGGAATCGCAGGAAACCCGCGAAAAGGTATTGCACCTCGGCATTTCACAGATCAGCGGCGCCTCCCGCACGAGCGTCGGAGGTTACGTTGAGCCTGAAAAAGAAAATACTTCCCAGTTTGACGTCAATGACAACCGCACGCTGGATGAAGTGATCGGCTGGCTGCTTGACCTTGGATATATCCCCAGCTTCTGCACCGCCTGCTATCGGGAAGGCCGGACCGGGGACCGCTTTATGCGGCTGGTGAAGACCCAACAGATCGGAAACTGCTGTCAGCCGAACGCGCTCATGACCTTAAAAGAGTATTTAATCGATTATGCCAGCCCGGAAACCCGCCGGAAAGGCGAACAGATGATACTCGGCACAATTCCTCTTGTTCCCAATCAGAAAGTCCGAGCCCTTACAGTTCAGCATCTCGCCGATATTGAAAATGACCAAAGGGATTTCCGTTTTTAGTTTTAAACGACACCAAAAAGGAGCGAATATAAAATGAGCCTTACCAGTACGCCCGGTTCCAACCGCCTCCACATCGGCATTTTTGGACGCCGGAACAGCGGAAAGTCCTCTTTAATCAACGCAATTACCAATCAAAATACCGCTCTCATCTCCGATGTGGCCGGAACAACCACGGATCCCGTTTATAAGGCAATGGAAATTTACGGGATCGGCCCGTGTATGCTGATCGATACGGCAGGTTTTGATGACGAAGGGGAGCTTGGCGCATTGCGGGTTGAAAAAACCCGCGATGCCCTCGCGAAAACTGATGTCGCACTTCTGGTTATCTGCGGGACCGATCTGACGATGGAAGCCGAGTGGGTTGCCGGTTTGAAAAAACAGGGCACCCCTGTCATTGCGGTGATTAATAAAGCCGACCTGCTGGGCAATGTATCCGAGATATCGGATGCGGTGCAAAAGAAATTCGGTTTTACCCCCCTGATTGTTTCCGCCAAAGAGCGAACGGGAATCCGGGAACTGATTGACGCGGTCATTCGCAGGCTGCCCGAAGACTATGAAAAAAAGAGCATCACCGGAGAGCTTGTGGAGGAAGGCGATTTGGTGCTTCTGGTCATGCCGCAGGATATCCAGGCTCCAAAGGGACGCCTGATCCTGCCCCAGGTACAGACCCTGCGCGACCTTCTGGATCATAAATGCCTGGTGATGAGCGTGACCACCGATAAGCTGTCACAGGCCCTGGCAATGATGTCGATTCCGCCAAAGCTGATTATTACCGATTCGCAGGCGTTTGCGGAGGTCTGGGCCAAAAAGCCCCCCGAGAGCAAGCTCACCTCTTTCTCGGTGCTGATGGCGGCTGTAAAAGGCAATATCGCAGAATTTACCGCCGGCGCGGCGGCGATCGACCGGCTGACGGAGCATTCCCGCGTATTGATTGCCGAAGCATGCACGCACGTCCCGCTCGAGGAGGATATCGGAAGAGTCAAGCTTCCCAGGATGCTTCGGAAAAAAGCCGGAAGCCCGCTGACGGTAGATGTTGTCAGCGGACCCAACTTCCCGCATGATCTTTCCGGGTATGATTTAATTATCCATTGCGGCGCCTGCATGTTTAACCGGCGCTATGTTCTCTCCCGCATTTCGAAAGCCCGCGAGGCAGGCGTTCCGATCACAAATTACGGCATTGCTCTTGCGGCGTTGAACGGGATTCTCAATAAAATTGAGCTTTGAACTTTGATTGCCGCCTTTGGCGGCAGTTTTTTTGCGGGCCGGGCCTGCCCCCTATCACGAAAGACCGGTATCAAGCATTTTTATCATTTTCTTTAATATCAGCAATTTTTTCTTTTACGGTCCGAACGGCTGAATTTTCTTCTTATTTTAAATGCTTTTATCGGCAATGTATTTAAAATCTTTCGAAAAGCACTTGACTTTGATGCGACATCACCTTAAACTGTAACATAAAGTCAAAATATGCTACTATGGCATAATCATCTTTGTAAAATGGGAGAGAATGATAATGAAAAAAATGTTTGCTTTAGGCCTTGCAGCCTGCATGCTGCTCGCCGGCTGCGGCGGCAACGCCGGTTCTTCCTCTTCAGAAGCGGCCTCCTCTGCACCGGCTTCTTCGTCGGAGTCCGCTTCATCGGAAGCTTCCCCAACTTCTGCCACCGTTGAACCGGGTAAATTTACAGTTGGAATGGAATGTGCCTACGCGCCGTTTAACTGGACACAGTTGGATCAAACGGATACTTCCGTCGATATCGGCGGGAATTCCTATGCGGACGGATATGACGTTGTCATGGCCAAGTACATTGCGGACAAGCTTGGGCTGGAGCTCGTGATTAAGCCTACCGCATGGGAGGGCCTGGAACCGGCAGTCAACAATGACGCAATCGATGCGATCATTGCCGGAATGACCGCCACCCCCGAGCGCGCTGAAAATGTAGATTTCACAACCCCTTACTATCAGAGTGAAATGGTTGTCATCGTCCGTTCGGACAGTGATGTAGCCGATATCAAGGATATTCAGGAGCTCAGCGGCAAAAAGGTGCTCGGGCAGATCAATACCCTTTATGACGACGTCATTGAACAGATTAACGGCGTCCAGCATGCCACTCCCCTCGCCACCTATCCTTTGATGGTTGTAGCACTCCAAAACAAGGAAGTGGACGCCTTGACTGCGGAACTGCCGGTTGCCGTCGGTGTTACGGCCACCAACCCGGATCTGAAATATATTACGTTTGAGTCCGGAAAGGGCTTTGAAGCGGATACCTCCGTTTCCATCGCCGTCAAGAAAGGCAATACCGCGCTTTTGGATGCCGTTCAGGGCGCAATTGATACGATCGACGAAGAAACCCGTCAGCAGTGGATGATTGACGCTACTTCCCGCCAGCCCGCCCAGGAATAATGCAGGGATATCAAAAAAGATTGGATTGTTAATTTATGATTGCTTCCGCAATTACAATTGTAGGCAAATACTGGCCCATGTTCTGGGCCGGTATTCAGACTACGCTTCTTATTTCTCTGACTGGAACGGTGGCAGGGCTTGTAATCGGTCTGTTTGTAGGAAGTGCGCGGTCGGTTGCTTCAAAAATCGAAGCGCGTGAATCAGCTTTAAATAAAATTTTGAAGCGTATCGTTTTTATTGTTTCAAGCATTTACATCGAGTTTTTCCGCGGTACTCCAATGATGGTACAGGCCGTATTCCTCTACTACGGCCTAAAGCCGGTATTTAATTGGGATCCGATCCCCGCAGGCATCTGCATCATATCGATTAATACGGGCGCCTATATGGCGGAAATTCTTCGTTCCGGTCTCCAGTCGGTCGATATCGGCCAGACAGAGGCTGCCCGGAGTATCGGTATGACTTCCGCCCAAACAATGCTGCACGTGATCCTGCCCCAGGGCATCAAAAACGCTTTTCCGGCGATTGGAAATGAGTTTGTGGTGAATATCAAGGATTCCTCTGTGCTCAACGCCATTTCTGTTACGGAACTGTTTTTCCAAAGCAATAAAATTGCGGGCAGTATCTTTAAGTATACGGATACTTTTTTAGTAACCGCATTGATTTATCTGGTCCTGACCTTCACAACCACCCGGATTTTACGGGCCATAGAGGTGAAAATGGATCGGCCGCCTTCCAGTTATCCAACGTCGCAGACGGTCCCTGAGGCGCGGGTTAAGCAAAAGCCCCAAAATAAGATTTCCTACGTAGTTAACCGCGTTATCGGGAGGTATCAAGATGGATCACTTGGTTGAAATTCGAAATCTGAAAAAACATTTTGGGAATCTTGAAGTCCTGAACGACATCCAGTTCAGCATCAATAAAGGCGATGTCATCACCGTGATCGGTTCCTCCGGCAGCGGTAAGTCGACGCTCCTGCGCTGCATAAACCTTCTCGAAATTCCGGACGCGGGAGAAATCCTGATTCATGGCAATGATATTCTGAAAGGCGATATTGACGTAAATAAGCATCGCGCACGCGTCGGCATGGTTTTTCAGTCCTTTAATCTTTTTAACAACATGAATGTGCTCAAGAACTGTATGTCCGGCCAGATGACCGTGTTAAAACGCTCTAAAGAGGAAAGCCTCGCCCGCGCGGTGGAACTGTTGAAACGGGTTGGTATGGAGAACTTTATGGGAGCCTCCCCCGCTCAGCTTTCAGGCGGGCAAAGACAGCGCGTAGCGATTGCGCGGGCGCTTTGTATGGACCCTGAAATTTTACTGTTTGATGAGCCTACTTCAGCCCTTGACCCTGAAATGGTAGGCGGCGTACTTGCAGTTATGAAGGAGTTGGCTAATACCGGCCTTACCATGATTGTTGTTACGCACGAAATGGGATTCGCACGTGACGTTTCCTCACGAGTGGTCTTTATGGACAAGGGAATTATTCTGGAAGAAGGCCCTCCTCAGGAATTTTTTTCCAACCCGAGACATGAACGTACGCGAGAGTTTCTCGCCCGCTTTATCAATTAAAATAAAAACTGTCCGCTAAAAGTGCGGACAGTTTTTATTTTAATTGATCTTTTTAATTCATGTAATAATGAATAAGGCGGCCCAGTGGCATTACTGATATGCACAGTAAAAACCACAGCGCACAATATAGAGGACATATTTGTCCCAGCAAATTTCCGATATGACTTGAATAGTCCCAGACATTCATACGGAAAATCAAGTTGACTATGCACCCGGTTACCAGTTCTACAAATGTTAAAACCGCAGCTCCTACTAGCGCCCGGAAAAACAGGTTTTGGCTTTGCATATGAAGGTCTGTTAAATAAAGAAGTAGAAATCCAATTCCGCCTGTAATGCTCATCGTCCAATGTGTATAACCCCGCCAGAGGATTTCAATCATACTATAGCCAATTGCCCCCACAAGGCAGATGATCAGATATTCCTTGGTCTTAACCATCGGTATCACCCTGCGTTAGCGTTTGCCATGTAATAAAAATTATTCAGTATTCGCATTTCCAATTTTTTATTGCAAAATTTTAAAATAAGTATTGCATTTTCTTCTTAAATATTATATAATAGTTGAGTCGCCGGTTAAAGGTTGCTTGGAGAAGTCGCCTAGTTGGTCGAGGGCGCACGACTGGAAATCGTGTAGGCGTCAAAAGCGCCTCGAGGGTTCGAATCCCTCCTTCTCCGCCAATACATTATGAGCCATTTTTTCGAATTTGGCTCATAATGTTTTTTTATTTGGAAAACAGAGATTCTGTTTAGCTTAACACCCCCCACAA
>JAEXAZ010000024.1 GCA_023394255.1 Bacillota bacterium
ACTGTGTTGTCCCGTATGTGCGGGGCAGGGAACGCAGCCGCAGGCCGGAGGACATCCTGTCCGAGGCGAGGGAGCTGGTCGGACAGGGGTATCGGGAAATCACCCTGCTTGGGCAGAATGTCAACTCCTATGGGAAGGGGCTTCCCGAGCCGGTTGATTTTTCCGATCTTCTGCGGGAGATCAACCGCATTGACGGTGATTTTCAGATACGGTTTATGACCAGCCACCCCAAAGACTGCACCGGGAAGCTGATTGAAACGATTGCGGACTGTGAAAAGGTATGCCGTCATATTCACCTGCCGGTGCAGAGCGGCAGCAACCGTATTTTAAAAGCAATGAACCGCCGCTACACGGTGGAAGGGTATCTGGAACTGATTGACTGCGCCAGAAAATACATTCCGGGCATCACTTTTTCCAGCGATCTTATCGTCGGCTTTCCGGGAGAAACCTATGAGGAATTCCGGCAGACCGTGGAGCTGATCAAACGGGTGCGTTACCGTACCCTGTATACGTTTCTCTATTCCCCGAGGGAAGGGACAAAAGCCGCCTCCATGGAGGACCCGGTTCCGGAAAAAGAGAAATCCCGGTGGCTGCGGGAACTGCTCGCGGAGCAGGATGTGATCCGGGGCGAATTGCAAAGCGGCCTGGTGGGGAAAAGTATCCGGGTGCTTGCGGACGGCGAAGGAAAAAGCGGCGAAGGCTGGATTTCGGGGCGCACAGCTTCGAACGATATTGTGGAATTTATCGCCCCGAAAGAAACAATAGGCTCTTTTGTAACTGTCGAAATTGAACGCGCGTTAAACTGGGCGTCTTTTGGCAAACTAAAATAGGGTGACCAAATTTATAATCTGGAGGATTTACAATGGATGTTATAGCAATCGCGAGGGAACTGGGAAAAGCGGTTCAGCAGGACGAACGTTATATTAAAATGATGGCGCAGCAGCAGGCAAACGACGAGGACACCGTTTTGCAGCAGTTGATCGGAGAATTTAACCTGAAACGTGTCGCGCTGAATACCGAAATCAATAAAACCGATAAGGATCAGGAAAAAGTCAATGCGCTCAACAGCGAAATCAAAGAGATCTACGGAAAAATCATGGCGAATGAAAATATGCAATCCTATAACGAGGCGAAGGCGGAGCTGGATTCTCTGATGGATTTTGTTCTTCAGATTCTGCGCGGAAGCGTGAACGGGGAAGATCCGGAACTGATCCAGCAGCAAAGCGAATGCTCCGGCAGCTGCTCCTCCTGTGCGGGCTGTCACTAAATTATAATCTCGGAGGTCGCCGCAGATGGAAATCAATATGGAAAAACTATCGCCAATGATGCAGCAGTATTTTGCCATCAAAGAAAAGCATAAGGATCATATCCTGTTTTTCCGCCTCGGCGACTTTTACGAGATGTTTTACGACGACGCGGTTGTGGCGTCGCGCGAGCTGGAGCTTACACTGACGGGGAAAGTGTGCGGGCAGGAGGAGCGGGCGCCCATGTGCGGCGTACCCTATCATGCCTGCGATGTTTATATTTCCCGGCTGATCAAAAAAGGGTATAAGGTTGCCATCTGCGAGCAGATGGAAAATCCAGCGCTGGCAAAGGGCGTGGTCAAACGGGAAGTTATCCGGGTGGTGACGCCCGGTACCCTGATAGAGAGCAACATGCTGGCGGAAGACACCAACAACTATATCGCGTGTATTCTGTGCGACACAAAAGGATGGGGGCTTGCCTGCGCCGATATTTCGACGGGGCAGGTCTTTGTGTCGCAGTTTGCTTCTTCGGCACAGGAAGACGTGATCAACGAGCTGTCCCGCTACAATCCCAGTGAAATCATCTTTAACGAAGGAATTCTCGATAAAACGGCCGTAACGAATTTTATGAAGGAAAAGCTGCACTGCCTTGCCGACTTGTGCGACAACGAAAAATTTGAGCCGGCAGCCGCGGAGCAGCTGATCGTGCGGCATTTTTCCAGAGAACTGCAGGATCTGGGGCTGCAGGACAAGCCTATTTCCGTTCGTGTTCTCGGAGCTTTGCTGTCTTATTTATATGAGACGCAGCAGAAAGGCCTGGAACGCATTACCGGCATCAACTGTGTCAACGCGGAACAGTATATGGTACTGGATATGACGGCACGCCGCAATCTGGAGCTGACGCAGACGATGCGCACCGGGGAAAAACGGGGCACCCTGCTCTGGGTGCTTGATAAAACCAAAACCGCGATGGGCAAGCGCCTGATACGCGGCTTTCTGGACAAGCCGCTTGTAAATCCCGCCATTATTGATAAGCGGCTGAACGCTGTGGAAGAGCTTTATAACGACTTGATGCTGCGCTGCGATCTGACGGAACAGCTTTCGGGAATCTTTGATCTGGAACGTTTGATGACCCGTGTGATTTACGGCAGCGCGTCTCCGAGGGAATATAAATCGCTTGAATATACCTGCCGGGCATTGCCGCAGTTGAAGGCGCGGCTGACGGACTGCCGAAGCCAGTATCTGCAGGAGATTGAACGAACGCTCGACCCGCTGGAAGACCTCTGTGAACTGATCGGAAGAGCGATTGTAGACGAACCTCCTGCGGCCCTGAAGGACGGAGGGGTTATCAGAGAGGGGTTCAGCGAAGAACTGGACGGCCTGCGTTCGCTGGTACATAATACAAAACAAATTCTGGTGGAGATTGAGTCGGCAGAGAAAGAAAAGACAGGCATCAAAAATTTGAAAATCGGATATAACCGTGTATTCGGATATTATATAGAGGTTACCAAGTCCAATTTGGATCTGGTTCCCGAAACCTATATCCGCAAGCAGACTTTGGCGAACTGCGAGCGGTATATCACGCAGGAACTAAAAGAACTGGAAGAAAAAATCCTGACCGCCGGCGACCGCATCGCAACGCTCGAAGCGGAAACCTTTGAACAGGTTCGGGTCAAAGTTTCTGCCGAGCTGCACCGTGTGCAGGCAACTGCTTCCGCCGTGGCCAGCCTTGATGTGTTCTGTTCGCTTGCAACCGTGGCGAGCAACAATGGCTACTGCCGTCCGGATGTCAATCTGTCCGATGAAATTGTCATCCGGGAAGGACGTCACCCGGTTGTGGAGCAGCTGATGGGCGGGGCGCCCTTCGTTGCCAATGACACGGCGCTCAACCGCTCGGACCATATGATCGCGATCATTACCGGTCCCAACATGGCCGGAAAATCGACTTATATGCGCCAGACGGCGCTGATTGTGCTGATGGCCCAGATCGGCAGCTTTGTGCCCGCGGCGTCCGCATCCATCGGCATCGTGGACGGCATCTATACGCGGGTCGGGGCTTCCGATGATCTTGCTTCCGGGCAGTCGACATTTATGGTGGAAATGACCGAGGTTGCGCAGATTATGCGGGAAGCGACCGCCAGAAGCCTTTTGATTCTGGATGAAATCGGCCGCGGCACTTCGACATTTGACGGCATGAGTATTGCGCGCGCTGTGATAGAATATATTGCGGACAAGCGCCACAT
>JAEXAZ010000092.1 GCA_023394255.1 Bacillota bacterium
CCTGTTCCCATGTGACCGCCTGGGGCAAAAATTTAATCAAATACCCCATCAGATAGATACGGAAGCTAATTTCAGTATCTTCTGCAATTGCGTGAATATCCCAGCCGCCCATCTGTTCCAAAATTTCACGCCGGATAATAAAGTTCGTACCCGGGATTGTGCACAGTTTCATGAGTTTCCACCGCCCCGCCTGTGCCATCCATTGAAAAGCCAGCGTTTCAATGTTGATAAAACGGGTCAGCCAACTGGCGTCTTTATTTCTTGTGCGAAATTTTCCGATCACCGCACCAAGGGAAGGATTGGAACAGATTTCTGACACAAGCAGCCTCAAAGCGCCGCGTTCCGGCGTATTGTCCGCGTCATAAATAACGATGTAACTGCCGCGGCACTGCTGAAAACCGATGTTGAGGGCGTTGGATTTTCCTTTTCCGCCTGTTAAGCCGTCCGTGTTGATAATTTTAATGGTTCTGCCGGGATTTTTTTTACAGATCCCTTCCAACAGCTGTGCGCTGTTGTCGGATGAATGATCGTTGATGACGATAATTTCGTATCGGTTTTGCGGATAATCAAACGCCAAGAGGGAAAGCAGCGTCTGGGAAATCACAATTCCTTCATTGTGAGCGGGAACCATAATGGAAACCATCGGGAATTCCTCCAGCCGGGGAGGAAGATACCGAACGCTTTCCACGTAATACAGATAGCCCCCCGCAATTAAAACGACATTGAGCAGCAGCAGCGACCAGATGCAGATTAAAGAAGCCAGCATAAGCCAGTCTACAAGATTCAAATTGCCCCCCTCAGTCCCGATAAAATTTCTGCCGGTTTATTCTGCGTCCGATATGCAGCAACATAACGAACACGAGAATACTGATTCCGACGATTGCGATGAGTATGCGATTAGTTTGTGTAAAAAAGCCGGCCATATTTGCCTGTTCCACAGGCCGGTAAACAAACTGTGCGTCCCCGAGGGAGCCGCTGTAGGCAGGAATACTTTTTCCCAGTACTGACCGGTAGTCCGACAAAGTGAGCCAGGACGTTTTAATAGACCCGATTGCCTGTGAAAGCGCATCCTGAGATTCAAACAAGTGAAAACCAATCATCGTATTGACCGGCAGCGTACCAAAGCTTTTTTGTGCCGGGACTATATTTTGAAGTTCTTCAAAGGAGATTTCGAAAGGGGGAAAATCCATATCCAAAATCAATACGCCACCCTCTGAAAATGCGTTTTTGGCTCTCGCTGTTTTTTCCCGAAGCGGCTCCCGTTCTGTTTCATACTCCCTGACAATCGGCTCATGCAGCACGACGGAGCCCCCTTTTGACTGTGCGTACCGCAGCGCCTGTGTATAACGGTGAAAAGCAGGATAATCCAGGTTGTCGTAAACAGGCATTACCCTGACAATAAAAGGGATGCCGTTCTCATAAAATTGATCCGCGGTCAGATACAGCATGTCAAGATTTGAAAAAGGGTATACCTCGTCAATCAGAACATACATTTGGCCTGTTTGCTGTTGGCCGTCTCCAAACAGGCGCCGCATGATCCCGGCGAGCGCTACGGCGCCCAAACCATCCTCCTGAAACCAGGGAAGGTAAGCGGTATTGCCGGACAGTACGGCATATGGAATGGTTTCTCCGGAAAGCAGTTCCAGGTTTCCGTATGCTTCGCCGGCATAGGCGTCAATCAAATCAGCCGGTTCCCGTATAAAAAAAGTTTGTGCATGTTGTTCGTAAGAAAGGCGGATTTGTTGATTTTCCATAGAAACCGTATGAATCCCGCCCACCGGCCCCGCCTGCTCCCCAACACAGACTGTCGGGATTCCATCGGCCAGCGCGTCCCGATAGGGCCGGTTGATTGTTGTAACCAGATACTCATAATTTTGCAGCAGCCCCTGCCGGTAATTGCTTTCTGATACTGCGTCTACGCTTTTTCCGGTGGAGCGGATCAGTTCTTCCAGTACCGCGCGTCCGTTATTTTCATCACAGACTAAAAGAACCTGTGCTGTTTTTTGATCGTTTTGCCGTGGGGAAGCGGCAAACACATCGGCCGGAACAAGCAGGAATATGGCCGCTGCAAACGCGATTGCCCGTATATACAGCTTCAATAAAATCATCCTTTGCCGGTAATTGTGGCGGCAGCCTGCGCGCGCAGAGCGGCAAGCGCCATTAAATTATCAAATGAATAGGCTTCCCGGGTTTCCGCATTTGCAAACGCCCCGTAAAGTGGGCTTTGCGCATCGGAAATCTGAAAAGCTTTCATGCGGTCAATTGCCAGTTCCAAAAGTTTCGCATCCTTTTCGGAAGCGCCCAATAAAGCGCACAGCGCATAGACGGCGGTGGATTCCACCCTGGAGACGGGATGCCCATCCTGCGAATATTCCCCGTAAACAGGCCCGCTTTCCAGCTTTTGGGACAGCCATGCCAGCGTCAGCGGCGGGCAGGCGCCTGCTTCCGATAAGTGCAGCGCGGTGAGCAAGGCTTCCGCCATGCGGATGGTTTCAGAAGAATAGGTCGCGGAATCTGTTTGGTAGCGGGTATGAAAAAAAGGGAAAGAATCCCCAAGATACCCGTTCAATAAAATTTCTCGCATGCTGGCTTCGACTTTGAGCCAGCGGGGATCACTTTGGCCAAGCAGCCGCATGGTTTTGAGATCCGAAAAGCAGAGGGTGCTGGTCTGCCCGACCTTTTCGTAAGACTCGTCGTAAAAATCCAGCAGGAAACCGTCCGCAACGTTCGTCTGATAAAGCCTGCCGGCATATTGTCCGCACAGCGTTTCGTACGAAGCGTCTGAAAATGCCTCGGCCCCTTCCATCAGACCGCGCATCATGCGCAGATCGTCGACCGAAGCGTTGACAGGGTAGCGGCTTCCGTCCTCGCGGACACGGTAGGAAATGATGTTCCCGGAATCCATTGCTTCCCGAATAAATGTGAGTGTGTGTGAGAACTGCCGCGTGTCTGCGGTCATCGCATAATACCGCAGCATCAACCCCTGCGATTCGTTCAGCACCTCGTGTCCCGACGCGAGCGTTCCTCCCGGAGAGCCGGAAAGATAGTTTGTGAAAATGCCGCCCCGGCTGTCCGTCAGTTCTGTCTGTACAAAGCGCAGGCACGCCAATTCTTCCGCACCCGCCGCGGCAGGCACAGATAAAAGCGGTTCCCGCAGGGCAGGGGGAGGTTCCTGCCCCCGACATCCGGAGAATAAAACGCAGACCGCGGAAAATAACCCCAACAGACGATGAAACGTTATTTGCATTGTACAGCCTCTTTTTTGAGCAATCGTTCAGCGGCTTGCTTTCGGGAAGCATGCCGGTTTGCCAGCCACTGAATCAATCCTGTGGAAATTAAAAGGAAATTTGTGAAATCAAAAGCCGCGTTATATAAAAAGAGATGTTTGGAAAGATCCGCGTCCCCCGCGCCTACAATGGAAACGCCGATTTGCGAAAGGCCCATCAATACCGCACACGCAATCACCCACGTGCGTTTTCTGTCCCGAAAGCTGATTGCCAGAGCCGCTCCCAGCCAAAGAATCATAAAACCGACCGTGCGGGGGACCATTCGCTCTTTCATCATGCTGTGCAGGGTAAAGAAGGAGATTTGCGCGCCCGGCGCTTTACCGGCCGTTCTTTCGTAATTCCCCATAGCGGCGGGACGGATGGAATAAGCGTTTTGTGCCGCATGGTCAAGCATCTGCAGCAGGCTGTTCGGGTGACCGATATAATAGGCGGTTACCGAAACAAAGCCATAGTGCGGATAAAATCTGGTTTTCAGGTCTTCACCCTCTACGTCAGCCGCGGGGTAACGTTCAAAGTAAATGGAACCGTCAAGCAAAGCGTACTGGGGATCAATGTCAAATTGCGCAAGCGCCTCTTCAGGATTCTCCGAGGACGGAAGCACACCGCGCGTCATCGCGTGATATTGATTAATCTCTACAAAATTCTGCGGGATAAGCAGGTATACGGCCGCCCCGGAAGCACAAAGTAAGGAAGAGCACGCAATAACAGAAATCCGCCTGATTGCCGTTTGTTTTTTGGACGGCCGCTCATCCGGATTTTTTTTGCGGAGCATGACAGGCAGGCAGAGCAGTCCCAGCAGGATTCCCAGCGGCGCGTTCTGCTGCTTGGCGCAGATCAGCGCAAGGCTATTCATCATATAGGCCGAAATCAGCACCCATGGACGGTACCTGTGCTGTCCCAGCAGCAGTATGCAGGCCATGGCGGTCAAAAAGCTGACAAAGACAATCCCCTCGGCATAAAAGGAATTAAAATAAGCAAGATAACCGGTATCCGCAAAAAGCAGCACCGCCAGGGCGGCGATTGCATAACCGTAACGACGCTCGATTCCCCAACTGGCGTAATCAACCAGCAAATAGATTGCGGCCAGTGCCCAGATGCACAACGGCAAGGCAAGGAACCGGATATCAAAAATTTTATCGTTGCCGGTGAATAACCGGTCAAGCAGCAAAGCGCCTTTTATCAACGGGGTCTGGGAGGATAACAGGCTGTCCGTGTTCTCATTGAAGTACTGGTAAATTCCGAATTTGCCGGAAAAATAATCAAAGTACTGGTCTTCCTGATACTGGTCTAATTTATAAATGCCGTTTCCCTGCGTTACGCGGAAAAAATCTCCGTTGTCGGCCATCCCAATGACAGGATGGACAAATAATACAAAAATCATGATACATGCGGCGGCAATGGCCGCCGCTGCCGGCGGGGCCGGGGCAGAAAATCTTCTTTTATTCAAAAAATTACCTCATTTCTGCTTTTTATCCGGCAAAGAGAAAGGCGTTTTTTCCTGCAGCAGGTTTGCAGCTGTCAGAAAAAGACGCCCTAACATTAGGAAGCGGTATGACCGGCAAATCCTTTCAGGGCCGATCTCATTATACCATTCAGATGTTAAACAATAAATTCATTTCCCTTGATCTTTCCACGGATGGAAAAAGTTTATCAATTAAAAATTTGAATTTTGCAGTATGAGAGAAGAGTTGGAGAACTATCTGTGAAACAATTAAAAGCAATGGTGGTGTTTGGCACACGGCCCGACGCCATTAAAATGATGCCGCTGGTATATGCGTGCCAAAAACGCCCCGAAATTGATCTTTCCGTCTGCGTGACTGCACAGCACCGGGAACTGCTCGATGAGGTGCTGTACCGTTTTCATGTGCAGCCGCAATATGATTTAAATATTATGAGGCCGCATCAAACGCTGACTGAAATTACAACGCGAATTCTGACGGGGCTCTCATCCGTTTTGGAACAGGCCAAGCCCGATATTGTCCTTGTGCACGGAGATACTACCACCGGCCTCGCGGCCGGTCTGAGCGCGTTTTATCATCAAATTCCCATAGGGCATGTCGAAGCCGGGCTGCGTACAGGGAATCCCTATTCTCCGTTTCCGGAGGAGATGAACCGCACAATTCTCGGGGATTTATGCAGCATCCATTTTGCCCCCACCGAGCGAAACAGGCAAAATCTTTTGGACCGGCATGTTTCGGGTAAGATTTATGTGACGGGGAATACCGCCATTGACGTTTTGCGTTATACGGTAAGCGAGTCTTATGTGTTTTCGCAGCCCGTGCTGAATGCGATTGATTACCGCCAAAGAGTGATCCTGCTCACCGCTCACCGGAGAGAAAACCTGGACGAGGGTTTGTCGGAAATTTTTTCTGCCGTGCATATGCTTCTGGAAGCCTTCGACAACATTTCTGTTCTGTTTCCCGTGCATCCGAACCCGGCGGTGCGCAGACAGGCCCAGACCGCCTTCGCGGGAAATAAAAGGGTATCTCTGCTGGACCCTTTGGACGTGTTTGATATGCATAACCTGATGAAAAGATGCTATTTTGTAATGACTGATTCCGGGGGGCTTCAGGAAGAAGCGCCTGCGCTGCATAAGCCGGTGCTGGTACTGCGAAGGGAGACTGAACGGATGGAGGCGGTACTTTCCGGAACGGCAGTGCTTGCCGGCGTGGAGAGAAATGAAATTTTCGCTTGCGCATCCCGCCTGCTGCGGGAACCGCTGGCCTATCAGAAAATGTCCCTGGCGAAAAACCCGTTTGGTGACGGCCATGCGGGTGAGCGAATCGTTGACGCTCTGGTAAAAATCATATGAAAGCCTCAATTTTGGCCCATTGTTCTTCTTCTGTCAGCTCATGAGAGCTTTCTCGGTTTGAACGCTTGCCATTGCGGTAACCTTCTCTTATAAAAAGTACTCGATTGTGTTTTCGGGCGTTTTGCGGGTGCTTGTATTGAATAGAATCACTGCTTCCCTTGTGTCAATTGAGCCGAAAGCATACGGGGTTTTCCCTTCGCGATTAAACAGCTCCTGTTTCACTAAACGGTTGGCGGAAAAAGGGGCGTCGTCAATCAGCAGTACCCCCTTGTCCGGGAAAGGCACATTTTGATAATAGGGGTCAAAAAGCCTTATGCCTTCATGTGAGGCCCCCGTGAGTGTTACATAGTGTCCGCAGTCCAAAAATACCCGCGCGATTACAGCCCCGCCCTGACGGAGTGCCTCAAGAATCCGGCTGCCTTCGGAGATGCAAACCGCCTCGCCGCTGAGTGTTTCAGCGTGAATCGGGAATTTTGTTACTTTAGCATACTCGTTGAGCCAACTGGCCAAAAAAAACATTGCCATTTTGGATGTGCCGTTTTTGTATGC